>MGNS01000011.1:0-1386 GCA_001795165.1 Chloroflexi bacterium RBG_16_57_11 | reverse complement strand
GTGAAATCGGTGTCGGAGGAATAGACCAGGATGTCATCCAATGGCACTCCCAGGGTCTCTGCAGCCATCTGACCCAATACCGTGTCGGAGCCGGTGCCCAGGTCGGTTGCGCCAATCAGCAGGTTGAAAGATCCATCGTCGTTCATTTTGATGCTGGCGCCGCCCATATCCAGATAAGGGATCGCCGTACCCTGCATGACCAGGGCAACACCGATGCCACGTCTCAGGTGAGGTTTACCCGGCACAACGTGCCATTCTGGGTTGCCAAACTTCTGATCCCAGCCTATGACTGCCTTGCCCTGGCGGGCGCATTCTTCCAACGCGCAGGTCTCGATCGTCTCGGGCCGTGGCTCACGGCCCTCACTCCAGGCCGTGCTGAAAGGATGTAGCTCACCGGCGCGCAAGGCGTTCTTCAAGCGAAATTCTAACGGATCTAATCCCAGCTTGCGGGCGATCTTTTCCATGTGGCGATCCAACGGCCAATACCCCTGAGGCACGCCGTAGCCGCGATAAGCTCCAGCAGGTGGATGATTGGTGTAAACAATATCCGCTACAAAACGGATGTTGGGCGATAGCCGGTACGGGCCATCGCCGACATACAATGCCATGGACTTATGACCGGTATTCCCGGTGACCGTGAGCGCATGACAACCATAAGCCCCGGTATCGGTCAGCACTTCCATCGCGTTGGCTGTGATTGTGCCGTCCCGCTTGACACCGGTCTTCATTTGAACTCGCATTGGATGGCGGGAGCGACCGGCAATAAACTCCTCCTCCCGGGTGTACTCGTAGATCACCGGGCGACCCGTGGCGATGGTCAGATGGGCAGCCACATCCTCGATCATAATCTCTTGCTTGCCGCCGAAGCCGCCGCCGATGCGCGGCTTAATCACCCGGATGCGCTTCATGGGTAAATTAAGCACCGGGGCGAGGACGCGCCGTGCGTGAAAGGGCACCTGGGTGCTGGTACGGATGACCAGGCGGTCGTCCTCATCCCAATAGGTGATGACCACATGTGGCTCGATATGCGCCTGGTTGACTTTCGGCACGACATACTCATCTTCGAAGACCTCGTCCGCCTCAGCAAAGCCTTTCTCGACATCGCCAATATCGATATGAATGTGTGCAGCCAGATTACGGGTTGGATCAGAATCGGCAAAGTTGACGTATTCAGGCTCGTCATGCAGACGCGGCGCATCGGGAAGCATCGCCTGGCGCGGGTCGAATAATTCTGGCAGTGGCTCGTACTCCACCTCGATCAGTGACAGGGCCTTTTCGGCTATCTCAGCGGTCTCCGCGGCGACGAAAGCCACACGGTCGCCAACGAAGCGAACCTTGTGATCCAATGAGAAAGTATCCAGTGGGCCCGGGATGGGATCAGACTGC
>MGNS01000010.1:31820-37301 GCA_001795165.1 Chloroflexi bacterium RBG_16_57_11 | reverse complement strand
GGATCTACGAAGGCATGGTACGAGAAATACAATGGCAGGTTGGCCTGGGGCGAACGGCCTGGATCGAGTGCCCTAAAGCGGCCATCCCCGCACCAGGTCGATACGTGATGGCCTGGTCGCCGGAGGACGCCGATGCGCCGTTGGCGACCCCGCTGTTCGCCGCCCGGATCGAGGCGGGAGGCTTTCAAGCCGCCGCACCGATCCCCGATGCCTGGGAACCGGGCGCCAGACTGGAACTGCGCGGGCCGCTGGGAAAGGGCTTCACGCCGCTGGCCAACCTGCGCCGGCTGGCGCTGGCCAGCCTGGATGAGAACCTGGCCCACCTACTGCCGCTGATGCAACACGCGCTCGAGCAAGAGGCAGCGGTGGCGCTGTTCACCGATCAGGCCCTGACCAACCTGCCATCAGCAGTTGAGGCCAACCCACTGGAGGTTCTACAGGAGGCGCTGACCTGGGCGGATTACCTGGCGGTGGATTTACCGCCACAGGCGATCCCCGAGTTGAGCCGGCTGCTGGAAGTGAAGCGCGTGGGAGGCGCACTACCCTGCCCGGCGCAGGCGTTGGTGCATCAGATAATGCCGTGCGGCGCCCTGGCGGGTTGCGGGGCGTGCGCCGTCGAGACACGCCTCGGCTGGAAGCTGGCGTGCAACGATGGGCCGGTGTTTGACTTGATCGATCTTCTCCCCAAAGGATGATGGCAGGCATGAAACTCGACCTGGCTTTTGACCCGCCCTGGATGAACGCAGCCGGCAGCCTGGGCTTCGCCCCTGACCGGCACGGAGTGCTCGAGTTGAGTCGCCTGGGCGCGTTCGTGACCCATCCGATCAGCCTGGAGAAACGCAGCCCGGCACACGGCGCACGGTACCTGGCTTACCCAGGCGGGTTCTTGCTGCACACCGGGTACCCCAACCCGGGTCTACGGACGGTCCTACGCCGCCACGGCGAGCAGTGGGGGCGCTCGCCAATCCCAGTGATCGTACATCTGCTGTGCCAGCGGGTTGAGGAGCTAGCGCAGGCGGTCCAGCGGCTGGAAGGTCTCCCCGGCGTGGCGGGGATCGAGCTGGGGCTGCCGCCGGAGATCGAGGCAGGGCAGGCGAGGGCGCTGATCGAGGCGGCCGCGGGCGAGCTGCCAGTGATCGTTCGCTTGCCCGTGGAGCGGGCGGTCGAGCTTGCCGGGGCGCTCACCAAAAACGACGCTCAAGCCGACGGCCTGGCGGCGTTCAGCCTGGGGCCGCCGAGGGGATTGCTGCCTGCTCCAGATGGGGGGTTGGCGCGCGGCCGTTTGTACGGCCCGGCGGTGTTTCCGCTGGCGCTGAGGGTAGTAAAGGTCCTCAGTTCAATGGGTGTGCCGGTGATCGGCGCAGGAGGCGTGTACCGGATGGAGCAGGCGGAGGCGATGCTGAGGGCGGGGGTTGCGGCAGTGCAGTTGGATAGCGTGCTATGGAGAGGTGGCTGGTAGGGGCGGGTGCGACACCGCCGGTCTTCGATTACACATGAATTATATTATTTACCGGCGGTCTTCGATTTCACTCAGACCGCCTACCCATTTATTAAGAAAGAGGCGAATCGCGCTCTATCAAGATGGTCACCGGGCCATCGTTGGCGATCTCGACCAACATGTGAGCGCCGAACTCGCCGGTTTGGGCGGGCACACCCTGTGCCCGTAACAGTTCGGTAAATCTTTCCACCAGCGGGCGGGCGATCTCCGGCAGGGCGGCGTCGGTGAAAGAGGGGCGACGACCCTTGCGGGTGTCGGCATACAGGGTGAACTGCGAGACGACCAGCGCCGCCCCACCCACTTCCAGCAAAGAACGATTGATCTTACCCTGGTCGTCTTCGAAGATGCGCAGATTGGCGATCTTCTCGGCCAGGTAATGAGCCTGCTCCTCGCCATCATGCGGGCCGACGCCAAGCAGGATGACCACGCCCAGGCCGATCTCGGCGATGGTTTTGCCATCCACCGAGACCCGGCCGTGGGTGACGCGCTGGAGGACGACCCTCATGTCGTGGGTTTGCCCACTACCAGCGTGGGTTTACCCACGACCGGCATGGGTTGGGCCACGACCGACGTGGTTTTGACCACGTCCAGCATGGGTTGCCCCACGCTAAGCGTGGGGAGCCCAATGGCCTGCTTAACTTCGTGGATGGTCTTGCGGGCGATGAGGCTGGCGCGCTGCTGGCCGTCGCGCAGCACGTCCCACACCAGGTCGGGATCCTGGCCCAACTCGGCCCGGCGGGAGCGGAAAGGCTCCAGATGGCTGTTCAGGTTGCGGGCGAAAAGCTGCTTGCACTGCACGCAGCCGATGCCGGCCTGGCGACATTCCACGTTCACCATGTCTACCTCATCCTGAGATGAGAACACCTTGTGCATCGAGAAGACGTTGCACACATCCGGGTCCCCTGGGTCGGAGCGCTTGATGCGCTGCGGGTCGGTGACCATCTGCATCACCCGTTGGGTGGTCTCCTCTGGCGTGGCGGCCAGCTCGATGTGGTTGTTCAGGCTCTTGCCCATCTTCTGCTGCCCATCGATACCCAGGACTTTGGGCACCTCTGTGGCCTTCATCTGCGGCTCGATCAGGACATCCGTGTTATAGCGATAGTTGAACGAGCGCACGGTCTCGCGGGCAAACTCCAGATGCGGCGCCTGATCGACGCCAACGGGGACCAGATCGGCCTTGTAGAGCACGATATCGGCGGTCATCAGCACCGGATAGCCCACCAGGCCGTAATTTATGTTGTGCGGCTGCTCGCGGGCTTTCTCCTTGAACGTGGGCAAGTCGGTCAGCTTGCCCAGCGGTGTGACCATGGAGAGGTAGGTGTGTAGCTCAGCGACTTCGGGCACGCTGGACTGGACGAAGATGATCGATTCTTCGGGGCGTATGCCGGCTGCCAGCCAGTCAAGGGTCATATCATAGGTGTTCTGGCGCAGGTTTTCGGTGCTCTCCACGGTAGTCAGGGCGTGGATATCGACGATGCAATAGACGCAGTCATACTCTGCCTGCAGGGCAATGTAGTTCTTGATCGCGCCCAGGTAATTGCCCAGGTGCTGGCGACCGGTGGGCCGTGCGCCGGAAAAAACGCGACCTTTTTTGACAGGGGTCATTTACCCTCCTGAAGGAACGACTTTACCAGGCCAATGGCCTCGCCATGGGCGGCGTGGCGGCCCGTTTTCAGCTTGGAGTACAATAGCTTGCCGTTTACAGTCAGCTCGAAGCGGCCTCCATCGGAGGGGACCAGCGTGACTGATTCGATCTCAGTCTCGAAGTTCTTCAGCAAGTCGACCACCAGACCGGTGGCGCGGTCGGTGTAGTGTCAGACCTGGCAATAAACCAATTCGATTTTCAGCATGGCGCGTCTCCTGTGTGTAGAATCTACTTAAAATATAACCCCGCCGGTGATGCGACGGGGAGGTTGAGCCAGCTTCACAACGATCGAGTACGGCAGCCAACGGGTGGCCGATTATACCCTTTGCCCTGATAACGGTGGCAACTCCGGCGCAGGCTAGTTGGCGATCAGCTATCAGCGAGTGCTTTTCACCAGGCAGCTCCGAGGTCCATTCGACGCCGGCGTGCGGGCGGGACTTTCACCTGGGACCGCTCTCTGAGCCGCCGTTTCGACGCGTACTCGTCCTCTTCACAGCTTTTTGGTTTTGCTTTTCCACACGCGGGTTTGATTCGCGTGATGACGATAGTTTAGCTGAATTAAGCAACGGTGTCAATGATAACAGACCAGATATTTCGCAAGGGGAAATTTATAAATCTGATTGCGCGCTCGGTACGTATTATATTAAACGTGGTTCAATTTCCATGGGTACCACCTACTATTGGCGGGTCAACGCTTCGGCGAACGGCCAAACCAGCCCCTGGTCGCCGGTCTGGAGTTTTACAATCACAACCAGAGAAATACCAGCCGTTCCTGTTCTGATTTCTCCCGCCAACGGCGCGACCGGTGTTCCCGACAGGACACCGGTAGTTTGGAATGCCGTTGCGGACGCCGACTCTTACGATATTCAGGTTGCACAAACCCCGAGCTTTTTGGGCAGCAAAAAGACGGTGTATGCGTACGTGGGCACATCGTTTACGTTCGTGAACCTTTCTGAATACTCCAAAACCTTTTACTTGCGCGTTCGCTCACGGAATGTCGCCGGCACAAGTGCGTGGTCTACGGCATGGTCGTTCACGTGCGTACACTTCGGTTGTGACTAAACAAAGAACGGGAGATACCAGTGCTAAAAGGGCTTATCGACGGTCTCTGCGGCTACGTCGCAAAGATATTATCCGGGAGAAGCGTAGCCAACTCTTGTTTCAATTGCCCGGTGGAAAAATAGCGAATGGTTTGGAAGCCTAACTGTTGGGCGACGGCGATGTTCCCGGGCGAATCGTCGATGAACAGGCAATCGCGCGCCGGGCGGCCGATGCGCTTCAAGAGCAGCTCGAAGATGCGCGGGTCGGGTTTGGCGATGCGCACCTTGCCTGAGACGACGATGTCGTTGAACCAGGAG
Organism: Chloroflexi bacterium RBG_16_57_11; assembly: GCA_001795165.1. Classification (GTDB taxonomy): domain Bacteria; phylum Chloroflexota; class Anaerolineae; order Anaerolineales; family UBA4823; genus RBG-16-57-11. The sequence goes on along the minus strand of MGNS01000010.1, from coordinate 32,800 downwards.
AAGAACTCGTATTTAGGGCGCACCAGGTCGAACTTGTCCGAGGGCCAGTTGCTCAGGCCATAGAGCGGGTAACCGGCGTCTTTGAGACTGCGCAGCACTTCCACGGTGGGCCAGATAGGGCCGGAAATCGATTCTTCATAGCGCAGGTCGTAGGCGCGGATCAGGTCGCAATACTGCGGAAAGCGGGCGCACATCTCGGCGATCGACTCATCGAAGGGCCGGCCGGCGTCGTGCTCCAGGTTCCACTCGTAGAAATCGACCTCGCCCAGGAACTGCTCGATGGCCTGGTCGCCATCCAGTAGCTTGCGGTACAGGTAGCGCGGGTCCCAGTCGACCAACACATTGCCGAAATCGAAGACGATGGCCAGTTTGTGATTGGTTTCTTGCGGCATACGCATTTATTCTTCCAGGGTGCTGATATCGCCCTCTGGGACGCCCATAGCCCGGGCGCGCAGCACGCGGCGCATGATCTTGCCGCTGCGCGTCTTGGGCAGGCTATCCACAATCGTAATCGTGTCCGGCTTGGCGATGGGACCGATCTCGTGGCCGACGTGGTTGCGCAACTCTTCGACCAGCTTATCGCTCTTCTCCACTCCAGCCTTGAGGATGACATAAGTGTGGATCGCATTCCCCTTGATTTCGTGAGGCAAGCCAATGGCGGCTGCCTCGGCGACGGCGGAATGGCTGACAAGAGCGCTTTCGACCTCAGCCGTGCCCAGGCGATAGCCACTGACCTTGATCACATCGTCGATGCGGCCAATGATCCAGATGTAGCCGTCCTTGTCCTTGCGGGCCGAGTCGCCGGTCTGGTACATATCGCCAAATTTGCCGTAATATTGGATCTTGAAGCGCTCGGGGTCGCGATAGATGGTGCGCAGCATGCCGGGCCAGGGCTTCTTGACCACCAAATAGCCTTCCTCACCAGCAGCGCACGACTTGCCGTGGTCATTCACGACGTCAACGTCGATACCGAAGAAGGG
>MGNS01000010.1:31290-31778 GCA_001795165.1 Chloroflexi bacterium RBG_16_57_11 | reverse complement strand
GGTGATCATAAAGCCGCCGGTTTCCGTCTGCCACCAGGTATCCATGATGGGGCACTGGCGCTTCCCGATCACGTTGAAATACCAGCGCCAGGCTTCCGGGTTTATCGGCTCACCCACGCTGCCGAGCAGGCGCAGGCTGCTCAAATCATGACGGTTTGCCCAGTTATCGCCATAACGCATCAGACCACGGATGGCGGTGGGGGCGGTATACAGGATGGTAATGCCATAATACTCGACCATGCGCCACCAGCGATTTGGGTAGGGGTGGTTCGGCGCGCCTTCGTACATGAAAAAGGTCGCCCCGGTGAGTAACGGCGCGTAAACGATGTAGCTGTGACCGGTTACCCAGCCTGGGTCCGCAGCGCACCACCAGCGGTCTTCATCTTTGATATCGAAGACGTATTTCAGCGTGGTGTAGATGAAGACCATGTAGCCGCCATGGGTGTGCAGGATGCCCTTGGGCCGGCCGGTTGTCCCGGAGGTGTACA
>MGNS01000010.1:30879-31265 GCA_001795165.1 Chloroflexi bacterium RBG_16_57_11 | reverse complement strand
CTTCGGCGTCCATCGCTTCGGTGAAACAGGCCGGGGTGGAGATTGGCAGGCTCATCAGGTCGTGGTACCAGTAATCCCGCCCAGGCTCCATATAGATATCCTGCCTGGTGCGCTTGACGACGATACAGGCTTCGATGGTGGGTTGGCGGGCCATGGCTTCGTCAGCGATATCCTTCAGGCCGACCACCTTGCCGCGCAGCCAACCGCCATCGGCGGTGATCAGCACCCGGCTGTGGGCGTCTTCAATACGCTCAGCCAGCGCCTCGACGCTAAAGCCGCCATACACCACACTATGCGGAGCGCCGATCTTGGCGCAAGCCAGCATGGCAATAACCTGCTCGGGGAGGCGTGGCAGGTAGATGGAGACGATATCGCCTTTTTTCACA
>MGNS01000010.1:30199-30832 GCA_001795165.1 Chloroflexi bacterium RBG_16_57_11 | reverse complement strand
GGCAAAATATGAAAAGGTGCGCGTATCGCCCGGCTCACCCTCCCAGATCATGGCAAGCTTGTTTTTTCGATAGGTATGCATATGACGGTCGAGGGCATTATGCACAATGTTGGTCTTGGCGCCGACGAACCATTTGAAGAAGGGTGGGTTGCTGTCGTCCAAGACCTTCTCCCACTTCTGATACCACTCCAATTCTTCGGCGCGCTCCGCCCAGAAGCCCTGCGGGTCTTCCAGAGAACGCCGGTAGAGGGCGTCATACTCCTTGACGTGAGCCGTTTCAATAATATCTGGGGAAGGGAAATAGAACTCCTGATCGTTTCCGTTTGGGCTGGCTGGCTGATCCATGTTTCCTCCTGAGACCTTCACATTGGGCGACTAAAAATGGCGATATTCGGCTGACATTCTCTCTTTTGAGGGATGTGTGTGATTTTACGAGGCGAGCTTGATCTTGTCAACCCAAAGCCGGGTGAAACCACGCGCCAAAAAGGTGAATTTATTCAATCGCCTTTTCACAAAATGGGGGATATAATCGTGGCGGTGGGAGGCAAAAACCGAGTAAACTATTCGCACTTGAGGTGGCTGTGGAAATTTTGGGAATTGACATCGGCGGCTCTGGGATCAAAGGCGCACCGG
>MGNS01000010.1:26596-30153 GCA_001795165.1 Chloroflexi bacterium RBG_16_57_11 | reverse complement strand
GACGCCGCAGCCTGCCAGGCCCGAGGCGGTGGCAGAGGTAGTGGCGCAGGTGGCAAAGAACTTCGCCTGGAACGGGCGGATTGGCTGTGGCTTCCCGGCAGTGATCCGCAGTGGCGTGGCTTACACCGCAGCCAACGTATCCAAGAAATGGATCGGCATTGACGCGGCCAGCCTGTTCAGCGCGGCTACCGGGTGTCAGGTATGTGTGGTCAATGACGCAGATGCGGCTGGTCTGGCCGAGATGACCTTCGGCGCCGGCCGCGGGAGGCTGGGGGTTGTGCTGATTGTGACCGTCGGCACAGGCATTGGAACGGCCTTGTTTACCGGTGGACACCTGGTGCCAAACACCGAGCTGGGTCACATCGAGCTCGGGGGACAGGAAGGCGAGACTTATGCCTCGGATGCAGCGCGCAAGCGCGAGAATTTATCACTCAGGAGATGGGCCAGGCGATTCAACCTGTATCTAAATACACTGGAGAAGCTGTTGTGGCCTGACCTGATCATCCTGGGCGGCGGGATCAGCAAAGAGTTCCAGGCATTCAGGCCAGAGATCCAGGTCCAAGCGGAAATGGTCCCTGCGCAGGCGCTGAACGAAGCCGGCATCATCGGGGCAGCCCTGGCAGCCAGATCTTGCGCCCAATAAAAGCGAAAAGTTTTCGGCGAAATAACTTTCGGCGAAAGATTTATGCCGAAAGTTTCGCTTTAAACACAAAAACCGCGCTCCAGGCTGGTCTGCCATCCAAGCCATACGCGGTCTTGTGAGTGAGGAGAATGTAATTTTTATTATACAGATCGACCTAAATCAACCATGAAACAAGAGTAAAGGTAATATGAGAGAATCAGCCTCAGGTGCTGATTTCGAACCCGAAAGCTACCGTGAATCCTATCAATCCCATTAATAGTGAATTATTTTCCATCGAATAATTGTTCCAGAGTGATCGGGCCCTGGCGTAAAATCAGCGGCTCACTACCGGTGCAATCCACTACGGTCGAGGGCAGCCCGCCCGGGGTCTCCCCACCATCCAGGATCAGGGGGATACGACCGTTCAATTGAGCGTACACCTCCTCGGCCGTGCGGGCGCTCGGCTGGCCAGATCGATTGGCGGAGGTGACCGCCAGAGGGCCGGTGCGGCGCAACAGTGCCAGGGCTACCGGATGATCGGGCATGCGCACGCCGACCGTAAGTTGCGAGGAGAGGTTGGCGGGCAGCGCCGGGTGGGCTGGCACAACCAGGGTCAGCGGACCAGGCCAGAAGCGCTCCACCAGGCGGGCAGCCAGGCCGCTGAGCGCACCGGCTACCTGCAACAGGGCGGCTTCATCCCCGAGCAGGACAGCGATCGCCTTGGCGGCGTCACGGCCCTTGACTGCGTAAAGCTGCTCAATTGCCGATGGGATCATCAGCATCGCCCCCAGGCCATAAACCGTGTCGGTGGGGAAGGCAACCAGATCGCCAGCGCGCAGCAGCCGCACGGCACCCTCCAGCGCCTGCGGCTCATCTGCGGAGATTATGTGGGTCTCTATCCTGATCATTATCCAATCCGGCGGCCACGGACCAGGCGCGCCAGCCCAGGTCCAATTTTAAGAGCGCTCTCCTGAAGGCTCAAGCCTGCTTCAGCGAACAGCGCAGACAGCCCGACTTCATCCCAACGATGATGGGCTTCAGCCCGGGCGGCCCAATCGAGCAGCGAGTGGCGATCCAGCCCGACCAGGCCACGCTGATCGGCGAGCTCCATCGCTGCGGCAACGCTCATACGCTCGGAGGGATTGAGCAGCGCCACCCAGCCATCGAGGCGGACCAGACGCCTCATCTCACGCAAGGCTCTGGCTGGCTCGGGAAGGAAGAAGAGCAGGTTTGAGGCTGTCACGAGGTGAAATGATTCCGCCGGAAATGGGAGCCGTTCTGCCCTGGCTTGAGCCAGGAGAGCGTGCAGAGGCTGCCCCAGGGAAGCTCTATCGAGATCGACGCCGTAAGCCTGGCAGCCGCGCTCGGCCAAGAAAGCCGGCAACAAGCCGGGGCCACAACCGACATCCAGAGTCAGCCAGCCAGCCTGGGGCCGGCACCAATCGGCAAAGCTCTGCAAAGCGCGCCCCCATCCGGTTTGTGTCTGGATGGCCAAGAAGCTCAATGGTTCATATCCCAAACGATGCGCAGGCCATCCAGCGTAAGCCAGGGAGCGATAATCTCGAGCACGCTGGTCTCGCGGGCAATGATCTCTGCCAGGCCGCCGGTAGCAATGACTTTCATTTTTGGCCCCAGCTCGGAGCGAAAACGAGCCACCATGCCTTCGACCAGGGCCACATAACCAAAGAGCAATCCGGACTGCATGGCATGGACAGTGTTGCGACCGATGGCGCTGGGCGGGCGCTGAAGATCCACCCGTGCAAGCTTGGCTGTGTGTAGATATAGCGCTTCGGCGGCAATACCAATGCCAGGTGCAATCGCTCCACCCAGATAGTCTCCCTCAGCTGAAATCGCGTCGAAGGTGGTCGCTGTGCCGAAATCCACTACACAGGCCGGGCCGCCATAGTAGTGCTGCACCGCAGCGGCATCCATAATGCGATCTGCGCCGACAGCACGCGGGTCCTCATACCGGATGCGCACACCCGTCTTCACCCCGGCATCCACTACCAAAGGCTCCTGGTTCAGATAATTGCGACAGGCCTCGACCAGCCTGCCGGTCAACGGCGGCACTACCGAAGCCAGACAAACGCCGGTCAGTTCTTCAGGGTTATGATCCGCATGAGATAACAGGCCGAGGATTTGCAGACCATACTCATCCGGCATGCGGTCGTGAACGGTCGCCAGGCGCCAGCGCGGCCCGAGTTCTTCTCCATCATACAGACCCAGAGTCAGGTTGGTGTTGCCCAGGTCGATGGCTAACAGCATAACGGCTACCCTCCCAGGATTAGATTATCGATCAGGCGCGTCTTCCCGATAAAGACGGCCATAGAGAGTAAGGCTTTCGTCTTGACCGGTCCCTCAATTTCTACGAGGGTTAGCGGATCCGCACAGGAGACGTAATGCAGGCGGGCCAAGGGCTCGGCCTGGATGGTCTCCGTCATCACCTGGCGCAAGCAAGCAGCCCCCACCTCCCCAGCCTCAAAAGTCAGGCGGGCAGCGGTCAGGGCCCGGTAGAGCACCGTTGCAGCGCGACGCTCCTCCGGGTCCAGGTAGGTATTGCGGCTGGACATCGCCAGGCCGTCCGGCTCGCGCACGATCGGGCAGACCACCACTTCCAGGTTGAAATTCAAGTCGCGCGCCAGCTGGCGTATGACCACAGCTTGCTGAGCGTCCTTTTGGCCGAAGTAGGCTCTATCGGGCTGCACGGCGTTGAACAGCTTCGCCACCACCGTCGCCACCCCGCGAAAATGCCCGGGGCGCATACTGCCTTCGAGTGGCTGGGTCACATCTTCTACCGTCACCCAGGTCTGGAACCCAGGTGGGTACATCTCCTCCGCTGGCGGGGCCCAAACCAGATCCACCCCTGCCTTTTCCAGCGACTGAAGGTCACGCGGCAGATCGCGCGGATAAGCGCTCAGGTCCTCCTTGGGGCCAA
>MGNS01000010.1:25470-26583 GCA_001795165.1 Chloroflexi bacterium RBG_16_57_11 | reverse complement strand
GGGTTGACAAAAATGGTCACCACAACGCTGGCGCACTCGGCCCTGGCCTGGCGGACAAGGGAAAGATGGCCGTCGTGGAGGTAACCCATGGTAGGGACGAGTCCCACAGGCTCCGGGAGACCCCGGAGGGCGAGGCGAAGACCGGTGAGGGAAGTTGCGGTATTCATAGATTTTAATAATTTAAATTTGCAAATAAAATAGTATTGTCATAACCCTGAATCAGCGCCCTCAACAGTCAGAGCTTTGATCAGGTATCGTAGGGTCTGGTTGACCGGCGTGGGTACACCCGCACGCTCCCCCGCCCTCACGATCTCTCCGCAAATGGCGTCGATCTCCGTCGGAGCGCGGCGCTGGACGTCCTGCAACATGGACGAGCGGTTGGCAGCCGTGCGCTGAGCAACCGCCTCAGCGGCAGTAACCGGGTCAGGATAAGGCAAGCGAACACCTATTGCTTCGGCCACGGCGGCAGCCTCGCGAGCCGCGGCTCGCATTAATATGCGCGCCGATTGGCGCTCGAGCAACTCGCCATTCAACACACCCAACAGTGCGGTGAGCGGGTTGATGGCGGCGTTGATGACCAGCTTGCCCCAAAGCAATGCTGTAGTGTCGGAGACCGTTTCGATGGTAAAACCGGCGGCTTGAAGCGCCTCAGCCAGGGGCGCCAGGCGTGGATGGGCGCTGAGTGTGACGACAGGCTCGCCTACCGGGCGCACCCGACCCGGACCGAGCAATGTCGCTCCTGCGGTGGTTACGCCCAACGCCACGCGCTCAGCGCCCAGTACCTGGGCGAGCTGTTCCCGGTTCCCCAAGCCGTTTTGCAGGGTGAGCGCCAGCCCACCTGGGTCCAGGCATTGGGCCATTTGCCTGGCAGAACGCGCCGTTTGCCAGGATTTGACCAAAACCAGGGCATAGTGGGCGCATCCACAGTCACCCAGATCAGAAACGGCGCGCACCGGATAGTGGCTCTCCTGACCATCGTCAGCAACCACGCGCACGCCATGCTGTTGCAATGCCCGCAAGCCTTCCTCCCAGGTCCCTAACATGGTCACAGGCAAACCGGCAGCGGCAAAGCGGGCAGAGAACAGGCAAGCCATGGCTCCCGTGCCGACCACC
>MGNS01000010.1:21182-25423 GCA_001795165.1 Chloroflexi bacterium RBG_16_57_11 | reverse complement strand
TGGCATCCAGCAATGCCTGCCACTCAGAATCAGGCATCTCGATCGAGTGTTCGTCGGCAGGAAAGATTCCTTCCTCCACATCCAGGCGATAGGCGGTGAAGGCGCGCGCCATCTCTGCATGCAGATCAGCATATTTCTTTACAAAGCGCGGCGTGAAGCGCTCGAACAAGCCCAGCAGGTCGTGTGTGACCAGCACCTGCCCATCACAGCCCACTCCGGCCCCAATCCCGATGGTTGGGATGTCCAACCGCCCAGAAATTAACTGCGCCAGGCGAGTGGGGAGTGATTCAAGCACAATGCTGAAACAGCCGGCGTCCTGCAACAGCTGGGCATCTTCAACCAGGCGCTGCGCAGCGGCGGCTTCCCGACCCTGGGGGCGAAAGCCGCCTAGCTGGTGCACACTCTGCGGAGTGAGACCGATATGGCCCATGACCGGTATGCCAGCGGACACAATTGCACGGATGGCGTCCAGCCGCTCGCGGCCGCCCTCCAGCTTGACGGCATCCATGCCAGCTTCCTGTAAAAATCTCCCGGCGTTCCGCACCGCTTCAGTAGTCGAGATCTGGTAAGACAAAAAGGGCATGTCGCCGATCAGCAAGGCGTACTGCGCCCCACGGGCTACAGCTTTGCAATGATGCAGCATTTCGTCCATGGTCACCGGCAAGGTGTTTTGATAACCGAGCACCACCATGCCGAGGGAATCGCCCACCAGGATGGCATCGATGCCCGCCTGGTCGATTGCCAAAGCAGTGGGATAATCGTAAGCCGTGAGCATGCTGATGATCTCACCCTTCTGCTTATGGAGGCGCAGGGTGTGCGTGGTTACTTTTTTCCGTTTGACGGAATTCGAAATTAGAGGGGGGGCTTCTGTTGACACGGTACTCTCCTTTAGCCAGGTAGAGGCCAAAACGTAACTCGTCGGGTTGGTCGAGGTTAACCACCGTCCCGGTCTCGACTGATCCGGGCGGCAGAACCTATTATGCCTAATGTTGGAGAAATTGACAAGAGGTGAACAGGGGAGCGGTCGCGGTATGACTGAGCTGATTTGTCAAGGAACTAAGTGAAAACTGTGAAGGGCGAAGCAACCGCCGGGATAACCTCCTTGAGGAGGCAGGTGTTCAGTTCGGTTGCTTCGCCCCTACTGGAAATAACCCATACGGGACAGGTAAGGCTGTAACGCCTGGGTCAAGATTTGCTGCTGAGCGAGGCTCATATTTTGGCGGAAGCGACCAATCTTGCCCTGGCTGAAATGGAGGCCCTTCTGGTCGGGTTGCGGTTGCTCCGGCCGATAACGGTCGACCACCTGTTGTAAGCCAGGCTTTGATCGATCCAGGCGCAAAAATGCCATCAAGCGCTCGGCCTGTCCATCGTAATCGGTCAGCAAGTCCTCATAGCGGGAGTGCAGCGCCCGGTCGCATCCCATCCAGCCCTCCCAGACGCGCACGGATTCGAGCATAAAATCCAATGCAACATCGAAATCCACCATGGGAGTGAAAGCATTCGTCCGGCCTTGCTGTGCAGCGCGGCGACCGTTTTCCATCGCCGAGAGCAGGGCATCACGCGGGTCGCGGTAGATATAGGTCGGCCGGATGAGACCCAGGCGGACCAGCGCCAGGGCAATGGGAGTCGGCCCGGCATGGGCTTTGATCACAAAGGTGTTGCCAAGCAGGGACGGAACAAGAACTACCAGCAACCGGCGGAGGGTCAGCGCGCCAATATTGCAATTCACTTCGGTGAGCACTTTCTGCAAATGGTAACGCTGGCGGATCTGTCGCGGATCTTGCGCTCCACTGGCGAGCATCAGGTCGTTGGTAAGGTTATAATACCAGCCGGAGCCAGCGCGCGGCATTCCAATAGACAGGATGATCATGCCCTATATTATACAATCGAAAATTTACATTATAATAATCCTGTCATTTTCAGACGAGCCGGCCTGAAGCAGAAAGCGAGGTTTGGGATCCCATGAGAAGCATAACGAGTTTCCTGGAAGGTTTTGTCGTAGGGGGAGTGGTAGGCTTGGTGGTAGCTCTGCTATTTGCACCCTCTTCGGGTGAAGAGCTGCGCAACCAGATGCAAAATGAAGCCATGCGCATCCGTTCCGAAGTGAGCCAGGCAGCTCAAGAACGCCGTGCCGAGCTGGAGCAACAGCTCGCCGCGATGCGCGCGCCGCGCAAGCCAGGCGCTGCATAATCGTCCAGCCTATCGAATCAAAAGGCGCCGAGTGAAACGACAAGCCCGGCGCCATTGTTTTTACCGCAGAGAGCCCCGCCTAACGGGGTAAGACGCTCAATGTGTATCGCGCATCCTGGCGAGTGAAGCGGGTGGTCCCCGAAACCACCAGGATACTATTTTTCACCTCGTCGCCAAGGTTAAGTGGGATATCGACCTGGTTGCTCTCGGGGAGCTCGATCTGCTCAACGGTCGTGTCGCGCCCCTGGCGAATGATCGCCAGGCGAAAAGTTTGGGGCAACACGTTCTGAATGCGCACGAAGCCCTCCGCCTGCCAGCCGCCATCGTCATTTTCAAAGTCGGTGAAATATCCAATTTCCGGGACTGCCACATCATCCAGCAAGAAACCTTCGCCATTCACCGCGGCGTCAGTAATATACTCAAAGCGAAGCCGAACCTGTTGACCGGCAAATTGAGACAAATCCACTTGCTCCTGGATCCAGGTTGGCCCATCCCCGCTCAACCCGTTGTAGCCCCAGCCGAAGCTGTTGCCCGCCGGGTCGTTTGCCGTGCCGGAAGGGGTGGTCAAAATCTGCCAATTTTCGCCGTCGACCGAAGCAGTCAGGTAAAGGTAATCATAATCCTGTTCAAGATCGTACCAGGTCCGGTAGGTCAGGGTCAACGGTCCGCTGTGATCGGTGAAGTCGAAGGTGCGGGTCAGGGTCATATCCGACTCGTCACCCTGGTTGGAGTAAAAGGCGTAGAGGCCGGAATACGGCTCAACCGGCAGAACGCTTACCTGCTGAGCGCCCTGGAAGTGCAAGACATAGTCCCCGCGGCATCGGAGGCCAATATAATCCACGCCATACTGGTTGACTTCTCGATCACCGGGTTCTGACGGGCACTCCTCAACGATCTCGGTCACGTCAGGATCAGGTGCACCAGGATAATTCTGGTAGGTATAGCGGCCATCCGCCACCCGGCTATCCTGCAGGAAAGAGGCGACGACCCAATCTGCAAAGACATCATCGGCCCCAATCGGTTTGCCAGTTGAGCCATCGGTAGCAGCCAGCGAAGCGAGCACCTTGTCGATGCTGACCATGCCATTGGCCGGCTCGGCAACCAGGGCCTTGGTGGCACCTTCGCCAAAGCGATCCAGGAAGTAGGTCAGGAATAAGAACGCGGCGCCATAATGTTCTGTCCGGTAAGTAGGATCTGAAGGCCAATCGGTGAGCTGGATATCAGGGGTACGCACATAGTCGCGGTCTGCGCCGCCAATGGTGTAGCCGTTAAGGAGCATGGCCAGGTCGGAGAAACCTTCGTTCATCCAGGTTTCCTCATTACGATCACCATACCAGTGGATCATATGTTGAAATTCGTGCGCCAGCAGGCCGTAGGTGAACTCATCCTCCAGGTTTTCTATATCGGCGTTGATCAGGAACATCTCATGACCGTTCGAGTCCTCGCGCACCTGTGGCAGGTATTGATCTGCGGTTGAGAAATAGCCGGCTACGGAGCTACCCATACCGGAAGCGTAGAGAATGTAAAGGCGCGGATCGGCGTCCACCCCTGGGGTCCATTCCGAGCCAAAGAACTCCCGGTTGCGGGGATAGATCTGGCTTTCGAAGACATCTACAAGCGCTTTCAAATCACGCTCATTGTAGCGGACACCATCTTCAACCCAGAAGTAAACATGGTCGGTCACATAAGCCAGGGAAGCATCCACCTGGAAGTTCTGATTGGTATCTGTGTTGGTAACCCAAAATGAGCTTCGATCGCCGACCTGGTGGGTGGTTGCAGGAGTCACCAGGCTGCGCGGCAGGTTTTGTTTGCCTTGCAGACGTTGTGCCAGATCAACAAGATCATTAATTGGAACGATGGTCCTCTCGAAGGATTCTTTCGTCTGGTCGGAAGGGCTCAAGGCGGGGATCAAGGCGGGGATGGCAGGCTGTACCGATTGGCCTTCGGTGGTAGGAGTTGGGATGCCTGGCGACGGAGCCAGCGGCATAACCGGATCGGGCGGTGTAACCGAAATTTCCAGGCCCGCGGTCGGGGTAGGGGGCTGTGCGATT
>MGNS01000010.1:17428-21174 GCA_001795165.1 Chloroflexi bacterium RBG_16_57_11 | reverse complement strand
TTCAGCGACCAGTGCAACGGGTGTGCTCCGCGTGGCCCAATAAACATATAGCCCCAGAGTGGAAGGAACGCAAACGCTGCAAACCACCAACACTGCAACAGCGCAGCTAAGCAAGGTCAATAATATGTTTGAATTATTTTTCATACTCAACCATTAATTCTCGATTTCGGGTATAGCCGGTAACGGACAAACCAGCCTGGGAGGAAGAAACGAGCGTAAGTATAACTCATCAATGTCCCCGTCCGCAAAGAAGCGCGCCACCACCAGCAAGTCACGCGGGTTACAGCCTATCACCACGACATCCTGCCCATCCGGAAAAGTCGAGGGCTCGTCTTTAATGGGCAGCGACAGGGTCGAATTGTATGAGCCGGCCAGGTAAAAGCCCAGGCGTGGATAAGGCTTTGGCGCAAACGGGTCTTTCTTGCCAACCCCCGGGTTGCCAACATTGGGAGCAAAGTAGCGTGGATAGAGGGCGCGACCGGTATAGGCAATTCCACCTTTCGCAAGCACTTTATACAGGTCATCGCGCTGTCCTGTCGATAGCTGTTCAGAGCGAAGCAGAGCCGTCACCATTGCGACGCGCCTGGCTTCATCGTATCGCTGAGGGAAGCTGACTTCCAGTGCTGGCGCGGCGCAGCCGATTAAGAATAATCCAATCACCGCCAGGAAAAACTGAGGCGAACGCAGCAATGGCCCCGTCTGAACCGTCGACGGCCGAAGATCGGACGATAACTTTTCCACAACCGGCGCATCTTGCAGATAGGCCATGCCGGCCATGGTGAACTGGGCCAGGCCGATGCTGAAATAAGCCAGCACGACCCAATCAACCGGCAAGATATACCTGCCACCCGAATTACGAAACAGGGCATTCGCCAGCAGGTAGGTCACTGCCAGGACGAGCGGGGTGATACCCGACCAACGATTCCTTTTCCAGGCTTCGTTCACGCCATACGCGATCAAAAGCAGATTCAGCACCGGGGTGACCAACGAGCTTGCCGGGAATCGTCCATCCCATTGTCGCCAGTAAGGTAAACGACGAGTGTAGCCAACCAATCCACAGCAATCTTCCCACAATTGTCCAGCCGAACGATGGCCTATCCAGGTGATCAGGCTCTCCGGCAACCGAAAAGCAGACGGCAACATCAGCAGGGACTGGACCTGGCTATTGAAGTAATGAGCGAGAGATACCTGGACCACAGCACCCGGGTTCTGAAGAACCAGTCCAAAGGTCCGAGTCATCTCATTGAAAAGGCGTTCATTGGGAGCTTCAGGGGTCGGGACCGGTGTTGCCGGCTTCTGAGGAGGTGAAGCAGAAGCCTGGATCGCCGGTGAGGTCTCCTTGGGTGGAGACGCAGGCGTGACCGGGACAATATCTTCACTATTTTTGGGCGACGACTCGGGTAATTCCGACTTTGGGTGAAATCTTTGGAGGATCAGGCTGGTGTTGTGCAATGGGTTATCAAAAAAGAACTCACCGGTGACCGCATAATTACGCCAGATCCAGGGCGAGATGACCAGCAGCACACCCAGGGCGAATAACAAGCTGCCCTGGAGCCACAAGCGCCATCCTCGGCCTTTCCACAGGATCAGCCCACTGATCAAGAGCATCGGCAAGGCATATACAAAAACCTCCGGACGGACCAACATGGCGAAACCCAAAGCCCCACCGGTAATCAAAGCCAGCAGCTTCCGCTCGGTAATGTTCTTCAACCAGGTTATCCCCACCAGAACAAAGATGAGCGTAACCAACATGGTGGGTAAATCGGCCATCAGCAGCTTTGCATGGGAGGTGGTAATACGCTCCGTCAGCCAGATTGAATTCGCCTCGCGGATAATGATCAAAGAAGCCGCAATCACCCCGGATACGCGGTTATGCAAGGCTTTGGTTATTAAGTAAATCAGAACTGGAATCCAGGCCAGAAATAATATTTGTAAAAAGACGACCCTCTCGTAGGACTGTCCGCCCAACAAGTGAAGCAGGGTCAGGAACATCGCCAGCAGAGGGCGCCGCGTATATAGTAAGCCATAATAGCGATATCCCTCACCGACCAGGGCGGACTGGGCAATGGCATCATAGGCCAAGGCATCCGAGCTCGGATAGTACTCATGATTGGTAGGCGCCGGCTCGGATAAGAACCAGCTCGGTGAGAGAGGGACGCTCTGCCAGACGATCACAGCCGCCAACCAGATTAACAGCACCAAGACCAGGTCTAGCCGGCGCAGGATCAGTCGCTTGAGCCAGGAGGGCTCGGGTGATGGGCTAGCGAGATAAGCCAGGGCAACCAGCATGAGCACCCCAGCCAACCAGGCAACCAACACCTGCCACTCTACGATCGGTACGCCAAGCACATTCCAGCCCACGCGCTGGGTTTCGGCGGGCACGACCGTGCCTGCCACCCAGGACCAACCTAGAAAAATGATGACAAAAGCGAGCAAAAGAAAATAGAACAGGCGACCTTGCGGACGCAGCGTAAGCACCCCACGCCCGTGGCGCAAGATGAGCAATGCGATGACCGACTGGCCGCTCAAACCGGTTACCCAGACCAGAACAGGGAGCAACCTGTCGAAGAACGTCCGGGCAAATGGCTCGGTCACGTCTGCCATCTGTGTGATGGTAAGGATGCCAAGCAGGAATAAGGCGCTGCAGAGAATGACGGCGCTATTCCATATTCGCCTACGATCTAGAGCAGTTATTAAACGCTTCCAGTGATTGTAAAAATCTTGTGGGCGAAACCAGGTTTCCAGGAGCAGCCAGACAAAGAGCATTAAAACGGCTAACAGAAATAGTGCAATCACCAGACGAATTGGAGAAAAACCAAGCAACAATCCAGCGCTATTTTCGGATTGAGTCCGGAAGAGCAGCGCCAGGGAAAGGGCGGTCTGCACGCTCGCCAGCGCAAAATAGATGCGCCAGGCAGCCCTGGCCGCCAGCGGGTTGGTTTTCAGCGCTTCTTGAACCATTAACTTTTTTCTGGAGAAATCGGCTGCCCTGCCTGTCCATCAACAGGATCGTCCAGGTGAGCAGCGGCTGTAATCAGGCCAAATACCACCCACATATTGGGGATGGAAAAGGAATCGAAGGAAAAAACGATAATGGCAAAGACCACCAGGGCAAATAATCCGCTGGTTGCCCAATATTTCTGCTCTGAATTAGGGGAAAACCACAAGTACAAGATACAACCGATCATGGCGAGAATGAACGCTGTAAATAGAGCCGTGCCCAGCAATCCGGTCTCGGCGATCAACCGGGCATACAGGTTTTTCGGCGTAATCAAGCGATCACGCCCTTCGCCGGGTGTGATCTGGCGCATGACTTCTCTCTGCTCATCATACGGCTGATTGGGCAGCAGATCAGGAAAATAAAAAGCATAGTTGCCCAGTCCGACACCCAGGACTGGATTCTGGTCGTAGATACGCATGGCCGTAGACCAATACACAAACCGCTGTTCAAAGGCGATGAACTCCAGGTAGGTGCGTGTGCGCGCCTTGCCCTCGGTCCAGTAACGCCAGAGACGAGAGAAATAGGCATTCTGCGAGCCAATGAAGAAGATCCCGCCTGCCAGCAGCGTTAGGATAGCGATCGCTTCCACCACCCTCCAGGCTGATCGACGAGCCGGATGGGCTTCAGATAAAGCCTTCAATGACCGCCTCCGGTAGAGCCAATAGCCTAAGAAGGCCAGCACGACCAGGATGAATAAACCTGTCCTGGAATAGGTGAACACCAACACCGCAGCAGACCAGGCAAG
>MGNS01000010.1:7717-17380 GCA_001795165.1 Chloroflexi bacterium RBG_16_57_11 | reverse complement strand
GCGACCGCTCAACACGGAGCTGAGCAGCCAGGGCATGAGTAGAAAGCAGATTTGCTCGGCAAACCACTTCGGCTCATAAGTCGGCCCCGAGATGCGCGTGGTGATGAGCTTCCGGGTAGAGAGGTAGCTCTGAAATGAGTTGATCAGCTTATAGTATTTCCCTTGAAAGCGGAGCACATACGGGATTTGGAGTGTGCCCCAGGCCAGCGCCAGGGCAAATCCGACGTACAGCCAGCGCAAGGAATATCGCAGGTCGTCCCAGCTCTGCGGGAGAAGGGAGACCGTCAGATAGAAGGCCAGGCCCAGGCCGAGGGTCAGTAAATTGCGTAGGAACCGCTCAACCAGGCTGACACCGCGGTAAATATCCAAATCACCGGTAAACGCAGCCAGCGAGCTGATCATAGCTACCAGGGTGAATGCCAGAAGTGGTAAGAAAGTCTGGGGAAGCGGTCGCTTAAGCAAGCGCGGCAAAGTCACCAGGAAGACCAACACGATCAGGGGGTAAACTGCCAGCGGACGCACCAGAGTCCTGCCTCCCAACTCTTCGGGCAGGTATGGAAAGCTGGTCACGGTGAGTGACAAGAAGAAAAATGCCCAGGCTATGCCTACCAGGCGTGAGGAAAGCCGGGCCCACGGGATCCTACTCACTGATCTGGACCCTCCGGGTGATCTTGACCAGCTCAACCAAAAGCCATAGCAATAAACCAACAAACCCCCCAACCAGGATCAAGGTGGTGGTGGGGCGGACCAGGCGAGCGCTTGACGGGCCGAACTGTTCAATTTCTATATTGCCCGAAAGCCCCAGGCTGAGGGCTGATTCTGAAGAATATCGTTCTCCGAGAGCAGACCGCTCCTGTTCGAGGGCTGTGAGGCGTGAAGGCAGTGCCGCCAGCTCCAGATCGATCTGTTGGAGGACCTGAGAGATCCAGTCGTGATAGGAATCTGGCAGCGCGTCCGATTGAGGCTGACTTTCGAGGATCGACCGCCAGGCCGGCTCATCCAGCGCCAGGGCAGAGGTAGCCGAGAAGACCCGCCATCTTTCTGCAGGCGAGAGAGGCTGACCCTGGGGCAGGCTAACAGAATGCTCAAGCCAATCTTGCAGGCTGGCCTGGCTGGCTGCTAAAGTCTGCTGGCGTTGCCGGGCCGTAAACATACCTTCCGCGACTTGCTCAAGCTCCTGGTCGATCATAAATGTGTGACGGGCGGATTTTACTGCGCTCTTCACATGCGTCAGGGCGATATCGCTCCAAACATCCAAGGCTTGCAGGGCGCGCACCTGGTTCGGATGAGAAACATTCAGGCTCCACGCGCCCGCTGTGCGCCAATCGGTATCGAGCAGGCGGCGAAATTCTGGGATGGTTACAGCTTCCCAGTATGGATCCTGCGCGCGTAATTCGTCCAAAGTCTCCTGCAGCACGGAATCCGTGGATAGGATTGTATTCAGCTGGTTCATCTGCCAGTATTGGTAATTATCAATGTTGGCGTAACGCGGTTTGGCTAATGCCAGGAAATTGACATCCGAATAGGTCCGGTAGGCGTTCAGCCCGACATAAACCTCCCGGCTTGCTTTGAAATACGACGGCCAGAGGTAAGCCAGCAACCATCCAAGCATGCAACCCAATGCGAAGAAAGCCAGCATGGTCGGCCAGCGATGAAAAAGGCGATAGTATTCGTACCTCAGATTCCAGAATCGATTCATAAATAACGCACTCAACCGCGTAAATATTTGAGATGAACACTTGTGGCGGCTGTGATCAGGCCAAAGAGCACCCACATATTGGGGATGACGAAAGAATCAAAAGTGAGCGCCGATAATGCAAAGGCCAACAATCCGCACAGACTGGCAGCGCCCCAGTATTCCCACTCCTTTTGCCTGGAAAGCCACAGGTAGAGCGCACATCCCAGGTTGGCGATGACAAAAGCCAGGAAAGTGACCGCGCCGACGATACCTGTCTCTGCCAGGAGGCGCAGATAAAGGTTTTTGGCTGTGATCAATCGATCGCGCCCCGGTTCCGGCGTAATCATCAACAAGACCTCCGGCACTTCGGCAATCGGGCGATAGGGCAGCATCTCCTCGAAGTAAAAGGCGTAATTTCCCAGCCCCACACCCAAGACCGGGTAAGCCAGGTAGGTGTTGAAAGCCGCCTGGGCATAAACCACCCGGGCGTCAAAGCCAAGGTAGCTCAAGTATTCCTGCAAGTTTGCTTCTGGTTTGCGCCAGTATTGCCAGAGCCGGGCGAAAAATAGGTTGCGCGTGCCCACCAGGTAAATCGGCAAGATCACAGCCGCCAGAACCAGAACCATCTCGAGCAGCCGCCGCTGAAGCGGCGCTGGCATCCACTTCCGGCGTGGGTCCTCAGATGGAGCCATTTCTCTATCCACATGTAGCCGTGGGCGAAACAACAAGAAACTGATCAAAATCAGGACGACCAGGTTCATCAGGCCGGCACGCGAAAAGGTAAAGGGTAATAAGATGACCGACCATCCGACCAGCAGCCATTCAACCGTCAGCCAGCGCCAGCGGCGGCGGAAAACTGTGTACCCGTTCAGGATAGCCGCCAAGGACCAGGGCAGCAACAGCAAAATTATCTGCTCCGCAAACCAATGCGGCTCATAGGTCAGACCGGCAATACGATCCGGTCGTAGCGGGCGGATCGAGATGTACGTCTGGGCGCGTTCCAATAAGGCAAAAAGGGATGGTGATGGAAGGGCAATATTAAACGCCTGGAAAGAGCCCCATAACAGAGCAAGCGCCCCACCTGCATAGATCCAGCGGAGCGAGAAGCGCAAGTCGTCGATCGACTCATGCACCATCACCATCGCCAGGTAGAACGAGCATCCGATCAGCAAGGTAAGCATGCCACGCAAGACACGCGCCTCGGTGGAAATGCCTAAAGCCGGCTCAATACCGCGCAGTAGGGAGAGCAAAGAGCTGGCAGTAGCTACCAGGACAAACGGCGCCAGGGTCAGCACGGTTTTCGAGATCGGCTGGCTGAACAGCTTTGGCAGGACAACCAGCAGGATCAAGATTACCAGCGGGTATAACGAGAGCGGGCGGACCAGCGCCTCACCTCCCATGGCGGGAGGGAAGTATGGAAAACTGGTCACGGGCAGCGCGAGCAGTAGTATTACCCAGGCGGCGCGTTGGATGACCCGCAGAACCGGTCTGAGCCTATCCAGGATCATGAATTTTTCCGTAAAGCCGGGGTTACCAGCCAGACCAGCGCCCAGAGGATCAATCCCACTGCCGCCCCCACCAGGATCGCCACCCCGGTGGAGCGGACCGTTATTTGTTCCAGTTTTCGATCACTAATCTTCTGAACCAGCAGCTCGGCTGAAAGTCCCAGGCTGTTATCTGAGGCGTCTGAATAGCTTTCAGCCAGATCCGTCTGCCAACGATCCATCTCATCCATGCGCGCTTGCGAAACCTGGATTTGTGTGTCAAGAAGCGACAAAGCACGCTCGATCCAGCCAATATAAGCCTCGTTGGGTGATCCGACGGGGGGAAAGGCCGCCAGCGAAGCCTGCCATGGATTGGCGTGCCCGGTCTGATCGAACAATTGCTGGAGCAGCAACCGGTCCGATTCGATCAGTACCTGGTCAGCCGGCCGGCCGAAAAGATCATTACGCCAGGCGAGTAATTCGCCGCGAATTTGTTCCAGACCGGCGATCTGGCCTTTCGATTGAGCAGCTTGGTCTGCGATAGCCTTCCATTCATCGCTGATCAACTGTGCATTCTGCGCATGAGCAACCGATGCGTGCACTTTTTCTACAATAACATCCTGCCAGGCAATCACCGCCTGGGCAGCATACACAGGGTCTTCATGCTCAGCCACCAGACGCCATTTTCCTGCATTACGCCAATACACATGCAGCATCTCCGCCAGATCCTGCCGGCCGATATTCTGCCAGTATGGGTCAACTACACGCAACCGGGAAAGAGTCTCATCCAGAACCGTATCCATGAAAATGACACTATTCAGGCTGGACATCTGCCAGTTTTTATAATCATTGGCGCTGGAAATAGGCAGGCCGGCGTGCTCTACGGCATTGCGGTCGTCCGCGGAGCGAAAAACGTTGAGCCCAACAAACAACTCCTTTGTTGCCCGGTGTGGTGAAGGCAAAACCAGAGAGACCAGCCAGCCAGCCAGGCCGCCCACCAGGCAAAACAAGACAATCAAATGCCAGCGATGCGTGGCAGCCAGCGCCTCATCGCGAAAAGACCATTCATTGGTGGTGCTTACACCAGACATATCCCCACGATTATACCCAAAACTTTCGCCGGTCTAAAAAGAACAAAGCCAACATCCCCAGGAGAATGGTGATTGAGAAGATGAGGTTAGCCTGAACCGGTGGCTGGTTCAGTCCCAGGAAAGCCAGGCAATTCAGCCCAAAGGCAGCAATTTGCATCACCAAGACAGCCCGGTTGGGGGATTCTACCAGCGCCAACAAACGATGATAAGTATGATCACGGGCGGCAGAATAGATCGGGCGGTTTCGGCGCAATCGCGAGAAAATCACCAGCAGGATATCAAAGATGGGCACGGCCAACAGGATCACCGGAACAAGCCAGGAGGAGGTTTGATAGGCGACTTGCGGACGATAGGCAATAGCCAGTGATGCCAGGATCAATCCCAGGCTTTGCGCCCCGGAATCGCCCAGGAAGAGCAGAGCCGGAGGGGCGTTGTAGAAATACAACCCCATACACACACCAACGATCAGCGCGCTATGTTGTGCAAGCAGGAATTGTCCCGCGTCCAGGGTGAGCAAGATGTAGAACGCTGCCGCCATCCCACCCAATCCGACGGCCAGACCATCCATACTATCGACGAAATTGAAGGCGTTCGTGATGCCAACCACCCAGACAATGGTGAGCAGCCAATCCAAATAGATATAAAATGGTCCGGTACCGGAGAAGAAAAACCCAGGGGATTCGAAAATTCGGACATAGACCCCACAAGCGATCAAAATCACGGCTCCTGCAACCTGACCCAACAGCTTGACCGGCGGCGAAAGCACTTTATAGTCATCCCATAGACCAAAGAGGAATACCGGTATCACCGCAAGATACGCAGCCCGGATGGACGGATCAATCATCGATCCTAAGAGGAACTCGCAAACTAATAAAGTCAAGACGAGAGCAAGACCACCCGCCAGCGGCGTATCCTGGAGGTGCAGCTTGTGGGGCGCACTACCCGGCTGATCGATCAGCTTAATCCGCCAGGCCAACCGGATGCTCACCCAGCCCAAAACCATGATCAGGACAAGCGAGACCAGCAAGGCGCGGATTACCAGGTAGATTGCCGAAAGGTCTGGGTTCATTACATTCACATAACAAGATAATCAAGGCTTGCGAGAGCCGGCAAATTTCTCCGCCCGGAAGAAATTTTTCCCCAACGACAAGAGCAATTTTACCCCCATTGCCAGGTAATATAATCCGTTGAGTAAAAAGAAATAGTCTTTCGCCAGGTGTTGGCGATAATAGTTGAAGTAGGATCGATGCCACTCATAAATCGAGCGATAAGGCTGGACCCGCGAGCCACCCAGGCTGCCGAAGTGTATGATCTGGGCAGCGGGCATATAGTAAACCTTCCAGCCTGACTGGCGGGCACGAAAACAAAAATCGGCATCCTCCTGGTAAGCGAAATAGCGCTCATCCAGGTAGCCAATCTCGTCGATCAGAGCACGGCGAGCCAGCATGCATGAACCGGCGACCCCATCGACTTCATGGATCTCATCTTCATCCAGGTAGGTTAGCAGATACTGGCTGAACCGTGGGTTGCGTGGAAAAAGCGCCGATAAACCCAGAAAATAAGTCAACACCGCCCAGGGACGAGGCTCACCACGACGGCAAGGCTTTTGCAATGTGCGGTCACGGTTAAGCACCTTGGGGCCGCAGATCCCCACCTCAAGATGCTGATCCATGAAAACGACCAGGCGATCGATGGCCTCGGGCAAGATCAGGGTATCCGGGTTTAACTGAAGCAGGTAGCGGCCGCACCCCAGGCGCATCGCCTGGTTCATCGGACGTGTATATCCGGCGTTCTCCTGGTTCTCTACCAGGGTGATTTCCGGGTATTCAGCGCGCAGCATCTCAACGACACCATCTTGAGAGCAGTTATCGACGACAATCACCTCGAAGCTCAGCCGGGTGTTCTGATAGATAGATTGCAAGCAGTCGCGCAGCATGTCCCGTACGTGGTAGGAGACGATGCACACCGAGACGTCTATTGGCTCTGGCGGCTTGTGACTACCCGCTGATAGACTTGCAGGGTTTTGAGAGCGGTCTGATCCCATGTATAAAAATTCGCTTGCCGTTGGCCCCGGATGGAAAGTTCTTCACGCAGGAGGCGATCGTGCATCAACCGCCGCATGGCATCAAAGAGCGCCTGCTCATCCTGCGGCGGTACGAGCAAACCCGCCTCCCCAACCTGGTCTTGCATCGCTGACACTGCTGTCGTGATCACAGGCGTGCCACATGCCATGGCCTCCAATGGGGGAAAGCCGAAGCCTTCATATCGTGAGGGGTAGAGCAAAATCTGTGCCAGATTATAAATCAACGGCAGATCTTGATCGGGAATGTATCCTGTAAATTTCACACGTTCTTTCAACTTCAACGATTCAACCTGGCGAAAAACATCTTCGACCATCCAGCCCATCCGGCCCACCACGACAAGTGGGGGAGGGTCTTCAGCTTTCGCCAAGCGGGCGTAAGCCCCGAGCAACAGCGGAAGGTTCTTGCGCGGCTCCACCAGGCCTACATAAAGAAAAAAGTCCTGCGGAAGATCGTATCGCCGGCGGCAGTCCTCGAGCAGGCCAGCATCGGCGATCCGGCGAAACTCCTCCCCGATCCCCAGCGGCACGGTGGAAATTTTGTCAGCCGGGATATGCAAGATTTGCATCGCATCTCGACGAGTACTCTCGGAATCCGCGATGATCCCGTTAGCAAGTCGCGAACTCAGGCGCATCATCCAGGGGAAGAAGAGACGTTTTGCGCGTGTGTGCAACTCCGGGTACAGGAAAAAAGTCATATCATGAAAAGTCACCACCGAGGCGCAGGGTAGATTGAGGGGCCGGGTGTAATGCGGGGAGTGCAACAAGTCGATACCGGCCTGGCGGGCCAGCCGCGGCAAAGTAGTTTGCTCCCAGATCAGGCGGCGGGCAGGGCTGATCTCTGGCGTCTCAACCCAGCGCACGTTTTCGATCGGAGGCGTATCGATCAAGCTACGCCGATTATCCTGTACGAAAACGACCAGCTCATCCTCCTTGTACAGAGACGCCAGCGAGCGCACCAGGCGGACAATATAACGTCCTGCACCCACCGGTTTTGAGGGAAGCGCCGTCGCATCGAAGCCAATCCGCATCGGATTTCCTATCCTAAGGCTGCATCCATTTCCATTGAATCCCCCGCCCGAGGCGGTGTACAAGGGCAGCGGCCCCCTCAATCCGCCAGATGGAGAACGCCCGCAGCAGGGTCATTTTGGGGCGGTCTGCCTGGTGTGACTCGATCCAGGGTTTGTACTCAAAGCGGACGATATCCCAGGTGAGAAGCGGAAGGCCGCGCCACACCAGCGGCACCGGAGCGTTACGCTGCAAATTGAACAACGCCCGATCCGTTTGGGTACGCCGCGTTTGAAGGGTTTTACGCTCTGAGCGCAAATCCTTCAACGAGCCAAAATAATTCGACCATGCTCGCCAATAGGCACGCAAGTGCCGCCAGCGACCTCGCAGCAGACAGATCATCGCGCTCAGAAAATCTTCTAACAGATAACCAAGCAAGAAACGAAGCAGAAAGCCTAGGCCAAGCAGGCGGGTAATGAAGCGTAAGCGCCCGGATATCACCCGTTCCAGCTTGTCCGCAGCCAGACTAAGGTCTACCCCACCGGGTACCCGGCCGCTAAAAGCGTGATAGACCAGGGCCTGGGGCGCCGGGCGCACGTGGAAGCCGGATAAACGCGCCCGGTAACACCATTCGCTATCTTCATAATACATCGGAAATCCTTCATCCAGCGGCCCGATGGCCTCCAGCGCCTTTGCCGGTAGCAGCGCGGCAGCAAAACAGGCGGAGGGAAGCTCGGTCCAAAGATCGCATTGCCCCAGGTCCAGGTGTCCCAGGGCGATATCTGTACCCCAGGATAGCGCTCCAACCAGATTCCCCAGGCCATTGAGGAAAGCTGGCGCCCACATGAAACGGAGCTTGGCGGCTACGGCGGCAATGCTCTCATTGCTCTGGGCGGCCTGCACCAGATGAGCCACGGTCTGTGTCTCTAATACCACATCTGGATTTAACAGCAGGAGGAATTCACCATGGGAAGCTTCCAATCCCCGGTTTATCGCCGCGGCCAGGGAACCTGCTCGGTTAAGGCGCACCAGAGTCAAGCCGGGATGATGCTCTGCTAACCAATCCGCGGAGCCGTCGGTGGAGCCGTTATCCACGGCAATAATTTCCAGGGAGGTGTGAGATTGGTTGCCGAGCGAAGCCAGGCAATCCGGCAGCCAGGCCAGGCTGTTATAGACGACAATGATCGCCGAGACCAGGGCGTCGGATTTGGGTGGTGAATGGGCGTGGAGGTCTTCCAGAGGAGTCTCTGCATAAGATAACAAGCCTGCACTGGCAAGGCACACCAGCGTGGCGGAAACGTCACCCGGGTGGAATCCTTTACCCTGAAAATATGCCAGGATGTCCGGTCGAGTGCGGCCCTCCGAATATCCCCAGATTTGCAGCAATATGCGGTCCAGCACCACTCGCCCGCCCTGAGGCGTCATCAGCATAACCCGCCTGCCTGCCTGCGCCAATTCAACACCGTGGGGTATGCAATAGACCGGTTGATCCGGTTGGATGGCTGGATCGGGGCTATCGCTCACTGGCATCTATAGAAGCAGGTCGGGGGGTGAGGCGCTCATATGTGCGCCTGTGCTTGCCTAATGTATACGGGCTGAACCAGCCGTGTTCCAGCTGGTGATCAATTTCGGAAGGAGATACGATGCGCGCGCCTTGAAGCACCTTGCGCCGGCGCACGACAGCCGGCAGGCCGCGCAAGGCATCCAGTTTGGCCAGCCAGACGGCACGCGCCCTGCCGTGCAGGGTATAGTAGGCCAGGAAAACAAGGTTCGCAGCCAGGTGGGCGGGGAGATATTTCCAGAATAAGCCACCCGGCATGTTAGAAACGTACATCCAGACCACATTTCTCTGCACCTGGTAAACCGTACGGTCGCTATCAACCCCGTATCCAGCGGAGACGACATGCTCAACGATGGCAGTAGGAACATACAGGCAACGCTGGCCTCTCAAGCGCAAACGAAAACCAAGATCGACGTCTTCCAAATGGCTGATGAAAGCCTCATTAAACCCGCCCACCTCAAGGAAAGCCTGGCGTGAGTACATGGCTGCTGCGCCGCATGGACTGAAGACCTCGGTAACCTCGAGATATTCCTGAGTAACGGGAAAACCGTTGCCACGCGACCAGGCAAACCCGCTGAGGTTGCAAACATCGCCGGCAGACTGCACCTGATCGGGATTACTGGCATAGACCAGGCGGGAAGCAAAGCTGGAAAAATCAGAACGAGCCAGTGCGGCATCCATGAGGCGCTCCAGCCAGTCTGGTCGCGGGAAGGCATCGTTGTTCAAAAAGACCAGCCAGCGCCCCCGGGCCATCTGGGCGC
>MGNS01000010.1:0-7652 GCA_001795165.1 Chloroflexi bacterium RBG_16_57_11 | reverse complement strand
CGTGTCTCCACATCGTCGACAGAGCCGTCCGTGGAGGCATTGTCCAGCACCAGCACTTCAAAATCGCGAAAGGTCTGCGCCTGCAAGGCCTCCAGGCAGCGCGCCAAAACAGCCGCGCCGTTCCAGTTCAGAACCAGGACGGTAACAGAAGGTGAATCGTGTGGAGGAGGGGAATCCATGCCACCCATCGGCTTTAGGCGAGGCGCAACAGGGAAGTCATGATAAAATCTTTTACCTGCGGGAACTCCCATAAGGGAAAGTCATTACACTATGCCAGACGAGACCTACCAGACACTAACCCAATCGATCATCCAAGGCGCCCAGACGGATCACTCTCGCCTGGCGTTGGTCTTTATCGACGACGACGGGGGTGAAGAATCCATCTCGACAGCACGTTTCCATGGTGAGGCGCTGACCTATTCCAGGGCATTGCGAGAGATTGGCGTCGAGGAAAATGATCTGGTCATCCTGGTCTTGCAACACTCGCAGATGCTGCTGTACGCGTTCTGGGGAGCGATGTACCTGGGAGCGATTGCCTCAATTTTCCCCTACCTGACCGAAAAACTCGACCCGGCCATTTATCTGGAACAGGTTAGAGCCCTGGTGATGCATTCCAAAGCCAAGGCTGTGATCACCTTCCCGGAATTCAAGGATCATTTGAGCAAGCTGCTGGCAGAGACGGGCACCAGGGTTTTAAGCACCGCCGAGGTGCCCCAGGTGAAAGCGAACCCACCAGAAAGCGCGTTCTGGCCCAACCATTCGGCGGAAAAAATCGCTTTTTTACAGCACAGCAGCGGCACAACCGGGCTGCAGAAAGGCGTGGCGCTCTCACACCGCTCGGTCTTAAACCAAATCCGCGCCTATCGCCAGGCGATCCGTTTGAACGCACAGGATGTTGTGATCAGCTGGCTACCGCTGTACCATGATATGGGCTTAATTGCAGGCTTTGTCATGCCGCTGGTGTGCGGCGTGCCGCTGGTGCTCATGTCGCCTTTCAAGTGGGTGCGCGATCCAAAGATCTTGATGCAGGCTATCCACAGGCACCATGGCACATTATGCTGGCTGCCCAACTTCGCTTATAACCACTCTGCGCGGGCGATCCGTCCACGGGATATGGAGGAGTTAGATTTATCCAGCATGCGCGCCTTCATCAATTGCTCCGAGCCAGTCTGGATGGACAGCCACCAGGTTTTCCTTAATAAATTCGGCCCCTATGGACTCAACGAACAAGCCCTCTCCTCTTGCTACGCCATGGCCGAGAACACCTTTGCGGTGACACAGTACCCGGTCGGCCAGAAAGCCCCGGTCGACTGGGTGAATACCCGCAAGCTGCAAGAGCAGCGTAAGGCTGACCCGGACCGGCCGGACCTGGCGGTTTCCACACCGTTGGTCAGTTGTGGTTTCTCCATCCCCGGCACACAAATTTGTGTGGTGGGAGAGCATGGCAATCAACTACCAGATCGGTATATCGGGGAAATCGCTTTGCGCAGCGACTGTATGCTGAGCGGATATTACCTGCGCCCCGAGCTCACTGCCCTGGCAATGCGTGACGGCTGGTACCTGACAGGCGATATGGGTTACATTGTGGGTGGTGAACTGTACATCACAGGCCGTAAAAAAGACCTGATCATCGTCGGTGGTAAAAACATTTACCCCCAGGACCTGGAAGCAATTGCCAACACCACCGCCGGCATCATCCCTGGTCGCTGCGTGGCGTTTGGCCTGTTCGACAAGAGCTTAGGGTCTGAAAACGTGGTGATGATCTGCGAGGTGGAAAACAACGCCGGCAACGATGAAGAGAAACAACAGATTGAAATGGAGCTGCGGAGACGAATTGTGCAACGCAGCGAGGTGGCGCTAGCGGACGTCAGATTGGTCAACAAGCGCTGGCTGATTAAGACCTCCAGTGGCAAGATTTCCCGTTCAGCGAACCGGGAAAAGTATCTCAAAGAATTATTCGAAGACGAGTGAGGGGTTTACTCATGATAAAGCGCGGAGAGGGCTGAAATGTCCGATATCGAGACCGAATTGAGCGAGTATATCCTGACCCAAATCGTGAAGCGCCCTAAGCACCAGCTCGACAAAGACACGCCGCTGATTTCGAGCGGATTGATCGATTCGTTTCACCTGGTCGATCTGGCTATCTTTATCGAAGAAAAATTCGGAGTGCGGATCGACGACTCCGAATTGAATGCGGACACTTTCGATACAGTACCGCAACTGAGCGCGTTAATCCGCCAGAGACAGGGCTAAACAAGGCACTTTATCTTAAGGTTAAAGGCAGGAAGGTCTCACGAACGACATTGACGACGAGCAGGTCGATAATGACCCGTTGCGAGCCAGCGGCGCCTGCATCAATGTTAACAATGGCCTGGAAGGTGCCAGGTTGTGAGACATTCACCAGAAAGGGGATCATTCCACTGGTCGTGATCGTGCCGCTGGTTTGTTGGAGCTGTATCAGGCCAGGGGTTGTGGTCTGAGCGCTCCAGTCCAGGGAAGCACCACCCAGGTTGTAAAACGGGATCCTGCCACTCTTGACGGGTTGGTTTAGTCCTACAAGTACAGAGAGGTGACCTGGGGCGCTTAGCTCAGGCATACGCGGGTCGACAATTTTCACCACACCGCCCTGTTGGGTCACCGCAAACAGACGATAGATCCGCTGAGTGGACGGCAAGGTTACCGTACCGTTTTTCGTCGAGACCGTTAACCCCTGGTCGGCGGCGATGGACAGAAAAGCGCCCGCGCTGACATCCCAGATGAGGCTGGTCGTCCCACCTGCCGATGACAGGCTGGTCTGGACCGCAGGCACAGGCCCGGCAGCAAGCTGGACTGTAGCGCTCGTCCCATCTACGGTCAAAGTGTGCGTGCCGCTGTTGGTGGTAGGCTGAACAGAGGCGTTTGATGAGAGAGATGAATTGTTAAGCCGGGCAGTCCCTCCGCTCCAAACATAAGCCAGGTAAGCGGTTGTGTTCGACTGTGGATCGCCAGCTGCCGAAGAGGGCAGGATCGCATTCGGCACGCCCAGTAACCTCGAAATTGACGGCGCGCTGGATAAAGCCTGGTTCGCGACCACCGATTTATCCGTTGAAGGGGTGCCGCCCGAGCGATTGACAACCAGTGAATTTAACCCACTTGGCGTTTGAGTGGCTGTCAGGCTATCATGGTAGACTCGACCGCCATACGTCGTCTCGTAAAAGCGGTTGTTGTTGTATTGCATTTCGTTGATCGGCCGGCTGGTGTTATCCCAATCGAATATTGCCATCCCAATATTGGACACAAAGGTCGAATTAACGACAGACCCGCTTACTGGAGCGTGTGTCACGATTGCCGCACCAGCAGAGTTCAACTCGTTCTCTGACACGCCCGGTGAGACTTCGTTACCGATAAAAATCGAATCCACGACATCGATGGATGTGCCAATAACGAATAGAGCGCCTCCTTCATTATCCGCGGCGTTCTTGGCAAAGGTCGTTCGCCGGATCGTACTGGGAGAATTATCAAAAATGATGATGCCTCCCCCGCTACTGCCACTCGTCCCGCCTCTGGCGTAACAGTTGATGATCATCGAATCTTCAATCAACAAACTTGCCCCCTGGACGGCAATGCCAGCTCCAAAGGACTGACTACCGCTTTCAGGCGCCGCCTCCAATTCCAGATCCTTAAAGACCACTCTTCTAACCGTCACAGGAGGGTGGATCGATGAATTGTAGCCACTCGAAACCACGTGGATGCCCCCGCCAAAATGACCGACAACGGTGGTCGTATCATAACGGCCCTGAATGTAGGAATCCTGTACAGTGAGGGAGGCATAATCCGGCCGGTCGGCGAAGTTGAAATTGATCGCCCCGCCACCCCCGCCACGGCGAGCCGAGCGGTTATACGGCGACTGATTACCCAGGAACACACTATTGTTAATCTCGACTTTAGACCTGAAAATGTTGACCCCACCGCCTAACTCGGCTGAATTGGTAATAAAGCGGGAATGATCGATACGCAAGACCGTTTTGTCTTCGACATTAATTGCCCCACCCTCGATTGCCACATTAGAGCCAACGCTCCGAACGATCCGGTTATTGATAAAGGTCGAGTCTGTGATGATCACATTGCTACCAGAGGCTGTCCATTGGCCAATCACATAGATGCCCGCGCCATGCCCGGCATTCTTGTTCCCGTCGAAACGGGTGTTTGTAATACGGACGGTAGCATCGACAGCATAAATCGCTCCACCACGCGGTATCGAGTTGGTTGATGTCGCATTGTTTTGATTGTTGATGAATTGAGAGCCGTGGATATAGGCCGTTGAATCCCAAATCTCGAACCCGGCTCCGTCATCATTCCAGGTCAGATTGTTGCGCCAGATGCTGTTCTCGAAGAAGACCGATGCACCGTTCCGGACCAAAACTGCTCCATTTACGTTGTTCTGGAAGATACAGCTGTCAAACGTAACAATACTGTGGTTGATTAGAATTGCATTGACCAGCCCTGGGTTTGAAAATCCGCCCGAGAAGATGATTCTCTCGAATCGGATGCCGCCTGCCATACTGGTGGGTGAATCACGGATAACGAAAATACGCCGGGCTCCACCACCGTCCATTGTAACGGTGGCACCAGGAGCAGCCCGGATGGTAAAACTCTTATTTAGTGTAGTGATCGAAAACCCACCGTTGGGCGTTGGATATGTGCCCGCCGCGATTTCGATGATCCCGTCATCACTGACTTCGTTGATGGCCGTTTGTAAATCTTTGTTATTGTTACCAGGTACATAGATGATGTTATCGGCAACCGCGGCTGCCTGGGAACCTACCAATGGGAAAACACTCATTATCAGCATCATCAAGACGATGTACAGACCAAACCATTTAAATTTTTTCACGGACCTATCTCCCAAAATCACTCAATTAAGTTTACAACCTCCTGGCTCGAAACTGACCCTAATACATTGGGGACGCTTGTCATCGTTAGGGGTTCCACCAGCTTTATTTTAGGATATTTGGTTACGATTATACAAGATGAGATTGCACCAAAATCTACAGAAATGATAGCGATTTCGTACTATGCTGGTATTACAGTACTGAATTGACGTCCGAATCCATGTTATTTCACATCCATAGGTTTCTTCCTGGCCGCGCGATGATTAGGTTTTATTCCCCATCGACCAGGTAACGATACTTCCAGATTTTATCAGATGTGGCAAAAATCCTTGGCCAAGGATCATACTCGGGGTAGGCTGGCATTGTGTCAATAATATGCAGTCTTCCCGTCCGGATATTGTATTGCACGAAAACAATTTGATCAAACGGTATCGTTTTCTTATCAAGAAACCGGACTACTCCGAAACGCTTAATAGCAGCCTCGGAGTAGAGAGCCATTTCTGGAGAATATATTAGTCCGTTTAAGGTTGGGTTTTGATATAAGACTTGTAAGGCTGAGGTTGCTTCCCATTCGGCATAAATAGGCAGATGGCCATAAATCATTTCACTACGGCCTCTTAGGATGAACACCACGGTCGTACCATCTTTTAAGTCTGGCGCTAATTCAAACAATTTCTGACAGATTACTTCTTGCTTGGTCCAGGCCACCATTCCTAATTTCTGTACATCTAGCCGTACGCCACAGCCAATAAGTATCAAGGGTAATATAGTCAAACATAAAAGCACCTGCCAATGCTTTTTATTAGGGGTCATGCCCAAGATTACCAGGCTGGTCAAGGCGACAATCAAGACAGCCGCAGCCGGTATCGCATACATATTCGCTCGTGTGACGGTTTCTTCCAGATTTGGTTGGTACATAAAAATTATTGGAATATAACCCGCTAGAATAAAACCCACCGCAAAGATGCTGGTCAAACAATAACGTTTTGCGGTCTGGCTGCACTCTTTATCAGTCCTTGCTATGCTATGATTAATCCGTATGGCTCGGATGAGTAAAAATGCGCTCAGTGCAAAAAAACCCATAACCAGAATAATGCCTATAACCAGGACCTCATTTGAAAGACCGAGCAGAGTCAACCCACGCAGCCAAATATGAAAAGGTTGAGACCAGGATTCAATCAATACACCGATGCCACCCAACCTGCGCAACAACTCGGCAGTTGTTAGCTGGTTGAACATCATCAAATTCGGACCCCCCTTTTGAATTTTGGGTAAATAAAAAAGTCGGAGCCAAATATAAGGAATTATGATCGTGATTGGGGTAAGCAATGCCAGCCATCTTTTTCGATCCAGGTGCCGGTAAATCATTGCCAACAAAAATATCCAGGCTATTAATACCCCTAGAGCACCTTCGTATATCAACAGCGATATAAACATTATTAAAGCAGATAAGATGACACGTACAACCCCTCCTTTCAAGGCATAATCAATTAGGAGTAACATTCCCACCAGGCCAAGCAGCCATGACAGGCGGTGGCTGATCATATTTATCCAGCTCATTGTGAAATCCGCCGGATAGACCATGGCCAATAAAGCCACGACCAGTGCAAAGGGATACTGATCAGGGAATAACCGCTCCATTAAAAGAAAAATCAATAAGAACACACCGATATAAATTAGCAGATTGATCGCATGGAACCAATGAGGATTTAAGCCAAACAAGGTGTATACCGCCTTGTAGGGCATCCAATGTAACGGGCGGTGCGATGGCCAAGTAAACCAGCGCATCGTGTTAAATATGTTATACGCGATCAGTTGTGCCCAATCGTCCGTAACGAGTTTCGGCACATAATAAATACGATACAGCGCAGTTGCTACTACGCTGATCGAAATGAGCGCCTGAAAGTTATGGGAGCGAAGCACGGCAAAGGCCCTGGATTGGTTCATTGGTACAGAACGTTCGGTGAATGTAGCTATGTTTCTTAACCCTGGCGATGCTCGAATAGAAAGTAATAGGCCGGATACAATCCATACATCCGTAGAACCGGATCCTCATATTTGGGATCTTTAGCGATCCGCTTATATCCATAATTCTCAAGGATGGGGCTGAAATCAAGGCCATCATTCGTCATCAACTGGTCTGAATTCGGCACGATCATTAAATATTTTACCCCGTACTTCGAGAGAACGGACAGCCACCACTCGATAGCCGAAAGCTTGCACTCAGGAAAACTATGGATATTTAAAGCAATATCTACCGTGTTATTACGCAAAAATTCCTCAATTTCGTCCAGGGGAATAACCTTTGCTCTTTCTTCCAGGTTACGGAACCGGAGGTAATATTCAGATATGAAGGTCGAGACGGGGAAAGCATCCGTGCAAAGACACTGTTCGATGTTTGGAAAGGCATTTACTATTCTATGCGCCAATCTTCCATAGCCGGCGCCAATATCCAAGACGGTCAGGTTTTTGAAGGATGAGAGTTTGAGATATTTTTCAAGAAAGTAGATTTCTATAATCGAATCAAGTAGATCGCGTGATACCAGGCGGTTGTCGATATTGAAACAACAATTACCGAAGTAGGTGTCATCCTCCAGTTTTTCCATGAGCCCGAGGTTATCGATTGACTTTACATAATAGGTTGTCAACGCATAAGCCAGAACGTTCATATGGACGCCCCTCAATTGCCATAAATATGCGTTATCTCCCCTGAAGTAAAGTATGTCATCCGGGCTTACGTGGTCACCTGTCCAGTCCAACGGGGTGGTGACAGCTTCATCG
>MGNS01000009.1:24673-24854 GCA_001795165.1 Chloroflexi bacterium RBG_16_57_11 | reverse complement strand
GCGCCTGCGACTGGCCGCCCTGCAGGGTGACGCTATGATGCAACAACCCATGCTGGTCACGCCCGGGTTTGAAGCCTGGAAGACCAAGGAATCCAAGGTCGGCGAAGGCGTGCCGGAAGCCTGGGGCGATTGGCTGAAGCGCGCCATCAATTGGGAGACCCTGACAGCGGTCGCCCTGCTC
>MGNS01000009.1:24354-24527 GCA_001795165.1 Chloroflexi bacterium RBG_16_57_11 | reverse complement strand
AATTGGAGAAGTGAAAATGGCACTTACGGGTATCCAGATCTATAAATTATTGCCGCAGACCAATTGTAAAGAATGCGGTTTCCCCACCTGCCTGGCATTCGCCATGAAACTGGCCGCCAAGCAGGTCGAGCTTTCAGCTTGTCCTTATGTCACCGAAGAATCCAAGGCTCAGC
>MGNS01000009.1:19824-24193 GCA_001795165.1 Chloroflexi bacterium RBG_16_57_11 | reverse complement strand
GTTGGCCAACGCCTACGCGGTGAACTATGTTGGTATCGCCCTGACCCTGGATGGCTTTGCCGTGGAAGCGGTGAGTGGCGACCCGGCTAAATTCGCCGCCACGATCAAAGCGGTGCGTGAAGCCACCAAACGGCCCTTGATCCTGATTGGTAAAGACCCGGCCGTGCTGGAAGCGGGCATGAAGGCGCTCCCCGGTGAGTCGCCCATGCTGTATGCCGCTAATACGGATAATTGGGAAGCTATGGCCGCGCTGGCCAAAGGCTCCGGTGCTTCCCTTGCCGTGGTCGCTCCCACCCTGGAGGACCTGGCGGACCTGACAGAGAAAATCAAGGCCAAGGGATTGGAAGACCTGGCATTAGGACTGGGTGACCAGAATTTAAGCGCGGATCTATCGGCCAGTACACAGGTACGCCGGCTGGCGTTGAAAAAGAATTTCCGCGCCCTGGGTTTCCCCATGGTGACCTTCCCCAACCGGCCCGAGGCTGCGGTGCAGGCGATCGCCAAGTACGCCGGCTTTATTGTCCTGGATAGCTTCGCTCCGGAGACGGTCTATCCGTTGTTGGTTCTGCGCCAGAACATTTATACCGATCCGCAGAAACCGATCCAGGTGCAGCCGGGTGTGTACGAGATCAACGGACCTAAACCCGAAAGTCCGGTGCTGGTCACCACCAACTTCAGCATCACCTACTTCAGTGTGGCCAATGAAGTCGAAGGCTCTGGCCTGCCGGCCTGGCTGGTGGTGTGCGACGCCGAGGGCATGAGCGTGCTCACCGCCTGGGCGGCGGGCAAGTTCGACGCTGAGCGCATCGCCAAGGCGATCAAGGGCTTCAACGTCGCCGATAAAATCAGCCGCAAGCGCGTGGTCCTGCCCGGACACGTGGCCGTGCTTTCCGGCGAGCTGGAAGAAGAGTTACCCGGTTGGGAAATCCGCGTGGGTCCGCGCGAAGCGGTGGATATTCCCAAGTTTATGAAGGAAGCGCTTTGATCTAAATGGAACATTTAGTTCGTTTCGACGTTGCGGCTGAGCCTGTGCGTGTACCCACCGGCACATTGCTGAGCGAAGCCGCGCGCCTGGCAGGCGTGGAGATCGGGCAACCTTGCGGAGGGCAGGGCCGCTGCGGACGGTGTACGGTTCAAGTCCTGGAGGGGGCCGTACGCCGCCGCAGCACCTTGCGCCTTTCCCCCGAGGATGTCGAGGCCGGTTATGCCCTGGCCTGCCAGTCGGTCGTCGAAGGCGATGTTCGGATCCATGTCCCACCGCAGGAGGTTCTCGAGCGGCGTCTGACCACTGACCTGACCGTGACGGAGATCACCGTCCCGGCCGGTTACAATCCCGACCTTGACCAGACCATCCGCCGCGTGCCGCTGAACCTGAGCGAGCCTAGCATGGAAGACCAGACCGATGACCTGAGCCGCTTGCTGACCGGGCTGCGCTCGCAGGCCGGTTTTACTGGGGTCACTGTCTCGCTACCCATCCTGCGCAAGCTGGGGCAATTGATGCGCGACGCCGATTGGCAGGCTACAGCTATCCTGGATGTGCGCGAGCTGTTTGACGGCCGCGCCCTGGAGGAATGGCTGATCGACGTCCTGCCCGGGCGGGTCGATGAAGACGAGCCTTTGTGGGGCGCGGCTATCGACATTGGCACAACCACCGTGACTGTCTGGCTGGTTGACCTGGTCAGCGGCGAAGTCAAGGCGCAGGCCTCCGAATACAACGGCCAGATCGCCCGCGGAGAAGATGTGATCTCGCGCATTGTCTATGCCGGCAAAAACGGCGGCGAAACCGAGCTGCGCGAACTTGTACTTGGGACCATTAACGGCCTGCTGGAGACGGTGTGCAAGCGCGCCAGCCATAAGGAGTTTGGCGGGCTGATCGAGGTCAAGCCGCAAGAGGTGGTCAAAGCAGTCATCGCCGGCAACAGCACCATGATCCACCTGCTGCTCGGCATCCCGGCTTCTTCCATCCGCCTCACCCCCTTTGTCACCGCCTTCAACCAGGCTCCGCTGCTCATCGCCGGCCAGGTGGGGCTGAAGATCAATCCCCAGGGCGTGGTGGACTGCCTGCCCGGGGTGGCCAGCTATGTCGGGTCGGATATCACCGCCGGCGTGCTCTCCTCCGGCATGGATGACACCCATCGCATCACCCTGTTCATGGACGTTGGCACCAACGGCGAGATCGTGCTGGGCTCCAGCGAGTGGCTGGTGACCTGCGCTTGCTCGGCTGGCCCGGCTTTCGAAGGCGCCGGGGTCATCAGCGGGATGCGCGCCACGCGCGGCGCAATCGAGGAGGTGTGGATCAACGGGGGGAGTTACGAGACTACCTATCGCGTGATCGGCGCCGGTCCCGCCGGGGCCGCCAGTAAGCCCAGTGGCATCTGCGGGAGCGGTCTGATCTCGCTGCTGGCGGAGATGTTCATGACCGGCGTTGTGGACAAGGCCGGCAACATTAACACCCAGCTGGAAACACCCCGCATCAGAGAAGGCGAATACGGATTGGAATACGTCATCGCCTGGGGGGCGGAGACCCAGCACGGCCGGGAGATCACCATCACCCACACCGACATCGACAACCTGCTGCGCGCTAAAGGGGCGATCTTCGCCGGCTATCGCGTCCTGGCTGATTCGGTCGGCGTTCCGCTGGAGATGATCGAGCAGATGTTGATCGGCGGCTCGTTCGGCAAGTACATCAACGTCGAGAAAGCCGTGCAGATCGGCCTGTTGCCCGATATGCCCTGGGATCGTTTTCAATTCCTGGGCAACACCTCGGTGCGTGGCGCTTATTTTGCCCTGCTGGACCGCCGGAAACGCGAGCGGATCAAAGAAATCGCCTCGCGGATGACGTATATCGAGCTGTCTGCGGATAATACCTTCTATGACGCGTTTATGTCGGCGCTTTTCCTGCCGCATACCGACCTGTCGCTTTTCCCAAGCGTTGTGTTGGGCGAGCAGTAACACTTTATATTGCGAAATTAGCTTTAGCTGAAAGGAAAAATCAAACTATGTATATCCTTGGCGAAAATATTCACATCATTTCCGAAAAAGTCAAAGAAGCCCTGACAAATAAAGACGCCTATTTCTTCCAGGACCTGGCGGTGAAGCAGGTAGAGGCTGGCGCCCAGGCGCTGGATCTGAACCTGGGTCCGCGTAAAAAAGACGGAGAGGTGGTCTTCCCCTGGATGGTTGAGACGGTGCAGGCGGTGGTGGACGTGCCGCTCAGCTTCGACAGCACCAACCTGCTGGGCATCGAGGCCGGCTTGAAGATGATTACCAAAGCCCAGCCTATCATCAACTCTACCTCCGCCGAGCCGGAACGGTTGGAGAAAGTGCCATTGCTCGCCAAGCAATACAACGCCCGCATAATCGCCCTGACGATGGGCTCCTCCGGCATCCCGGTCGCCGCCGACGAGCGGGTGAATATCGCTGTGGAGCATCTGATCCCGCGTATGCTGGAGATCGACTTCCCGATGAGCGACCTGATCATCGATCCGCTGGTGCTGACCGTTTCCGGTTGCCAGGAATACTGCCCGCATCTCATTGAAGCAGTCCGCACATTGCAATACGCCTGGGATCCTGCCCCGATGATCTCGGTCGGGTTGTCCAATGTGTCCAACGCGGTGCCGGCGCACAACCGCCCGCTGATCAACCGGGTGTACTGCGCCATGCTGATGGGCGTAGGTTTGCAGATGATGATCTCCAACCCGCTGGACAAGGAGCTCAATGAGACGGTGCGCATCATCGAACAGCGCGATCAGAGCACACCGGTGGGCCGCCTGTACCTTAAGATCGCCGATCATATCGCCAACATGGAAGAGCCTGCGTTTGAGGATGTGGATTTCAGCGACCCGGAACAGGCTGCCATCTGGAAGACGGTGCAGGTGTTGCTCAACAAGGTGATCTACGCTGATTCATACCTGGAGCAGTAGTCGCTTTTCAGAACGGGTTTAAAGATATAACGCGAAGTAATCTAAGCAAGTGAAGGAAACAAAGGTTTTGATGATTGCGGGAAAGAGTGTCTAAATGTAACCTGCCAATTATGGCAAATGTCACTGGATAACTCCAAATCTCATGGAGTAGAATTAACTTGACTGAGGCGCAGCGCGCTTTTAACCGAAACACGACAGCATCGCACGCGCGCTGCGCTTGCAGCAAAACAAATTGTAGCCAGGCGGTCTGAGCATCGTTGCAGGCCGCCTGAGACTACAAAGCTCGATGCTAGAACGAATAACGTCATAAGGAGAGGATCGTATGCCTGGCTTTACACCTGGAAGACGTTGGCAACCGCCCTACCTGCCATTCAGAAAAGACTCGCTTGGCTTGCGCACCCTGGAGACGGTCGAAAAATGGGTCAAAGGCCCGCTGTTTGGCTGCC
>MGNS01000009.1:18606-19736 GCA_001795165.1 Chloroflexi bacterium RBG_16_57_11 | reverse complement strand
GGCATCCGCAATGGCCCTTGCGGCGGCTCGACCGAAGAGCGCTGCTACGTGGACGAGACCCGCCCGTGTATGTGGTATAAAATCTATGACCGCGCCTTCCGGATGGGGCGCGAGGAGATGCTGCTGGAAGTGCTGCCCCCCCTGGATTGGGATAAAGTTGGCGGCGAGACCTGGATTGATGTCATTGACCAGGTGAAAAAGGTGGGCACAAAGAACTTCGTCACTACTATGATGTCACGCGACCCGGCCAGGCGTACAGTGATGTGGGACTCGGTCTTCCGCCCGGTACGCCAGCCGGATTGGTGGCAGGGTGACAAGGAATATCACCCCCCTACATACACCGAGCCAATCTCCGAGCTGGAGCGGCGCCTGAAAGCTGGCGAGTTTGTGGTCACTTCTGAAGTTGCACCGCCACAAACCACCGCTACCAAGAAGCTGATTGAAAATATCAAGATGATCAAGCCCTACGTGGCAGCGATCAACTTTACCGATTGCCCCTCCGCCACGCCGCGCATGTCCAGCTGGGCGTGCAGCACGCTGTCGGTGCAGAACGGCGCCGAGGCTGTGATGCAGATTGCCGCCCGCGACCGCACCCGCGTCGGCTTGCAAGCCGAGGTGCTGGGTGCCAACGCCCTGGGCGTGCGCAACATCCTGTGCCTGTCGGGCGACAGCATGAAGATGGCGCCCGAGCCTCGCGGCCGCATGGACGTGATCGATATCGACTCGGTGCAGATGCTGTGGATCCTGCGGCGGATGCGCGACGAGGGCAGATACCTGGATGGGCGCTCGATGAAATTCCCGCCCAAGTATTTCCTCGGTGCAGCCGGGTCGCCCTATGCCTCCGAGCCGCGCTTCCAGGCTATCCGCGAGCACAAAAAGGTCAACGCCGGGGCACAGTTCTTCCAGACCAACCTGGTGTACGACCCGGACGGGCTGGAGATCTGGCTGAACGAGCTGGCCAAGCGCGACATCCTGGACAAGGTATTCATCCTGATTGGGATCACCCCGCTGAAGAGCTTCAAGGTGGCGCAGTACATGAACGACGAAGTTCCCGGTGTGACCATCCCGGATAAACTCATGAAACGGATGCAAGCCGCCGGCGACGGCGCGGCAGAGGAGGGCGTGCAGAT
>MGNS01000009.1:2317-18587 GCA_001795165.1 Chloroflexi bacterium RBG_16_57_11 | reverse complement strand
GCCGTTAAGGGCAAGCAAGGCGTCAACGGCATCCACCTGATGGCGGTGGGCTGGGAGGAGATTGTCCCGCGGATCATCACCGAAGCGGGAATCACTCCTCCGGACTTCGTTCCGCCAGAAGCGCCGCCGGCGGGCGAGAAGAAGGAGAAGGCGACGGCAGTCCCGGCATAGGTCTGGGCGAAGCAACCGGCGGAGCCTACGAACGCACGGTACCGCCCCTGCTTCCTTGGGCGCCATCATCCTAAATTTCAAATCCATCACCACTCGGAAGATTAACCAGCATCAGGGC
This sequence comes from Chloroflexi bacterium RBG_16_57_11, assembly GCA_001795165.1. Classification (GTDB taxonomy): domain Bacteria; phylum Chloroflexota; class Anaerolineae; order Anaerolineales; family UBA4823; genus RBG-16-57-11. Next base: position 18,298 of record MGNS01000009.1, on the reverse strand, counting down.
ATACCTGGTGGGCAGGTGTGGCAGCGCAATTATTATGAGCATATCGTGCGAAAAGAGGCGGATCTGGACCGCATCCGGCGATATATTGAGGCCAATCTGGTTCGGTGGAGCCAGGGTTTTCGCGATCCTTGACCCTCGCCATGGGATGGGTATGGGCGAAGCATCGGGCGGTTCGGGAATCTTGTGGAAGAATCCCACGCTGCCCGATGCTTCGCCCCTATTGTTTATACGCTATTGCGGAATAAAACTCTCGCAGGAAACTTGAGGGAACGGTATCGAGTAGACGCGGCATTGAAAAACCGGCGTGCGGGGCGAGAGTGCGAAAGGACTCGAATGACAGCGGGTAAGGTACCCAGGGATTCCCAGAATCTACGTTGTACTCAACGAACAAGAATGCTCCGTTTGGCTTTAATATCGAATGGATCTGGCGCAATACGCCTTCTTTCTCCCTGAAATAATGTAACGTATTCGCCATCAGGATGCCATTCAGGAGGGGTAAATCTATCCGGCGGGTAAAATCGTTGTGAATCAGGTGCAGCTGTCCGTCTGAATTTGTTGGATTTCCAAAACGCGCTCGATAAGCCTTCTCCAGCTGGATAAGGTGGGAGCGGTTTTTATCGATTGCATAGATCTCGGCTTGAGCTCCAAGCAATTCGCACAATGCCAGGGTGAAGGCACCTGAGCCAGCGCCGAAATCCGCCCACACGCCCCCGGGTTGTAAATTCGCCGGGCGGAGGAGATTGACGTGATCGTCATGCTTCATTTCGAATAAACCAACTTCAGAGTAAACGCGGCTGCTCTTCCTGGCTTGAGTCGACCTCATCCCACGGCAAGGGAGAAATGGGCAGGCGAGCCGCCACGCGTTGGTGGATGGCGCGACAAAGCCAGGGATCGAGACGCTCGTCTGGGCAGTGGCAAAAAACGTAAGCGGTTATCCCCTCTTGCAGCTGTTCAGCCAGAAATTCTGCCCACTCATCGAGGAAAGGGACATTCTGCTCCATCTGAGGATGCCCGATATAGCGCAGGAAGACAAAAGGAGCCGTCCTTTCGGGAAGTACCGGCAGGTCGGGCTTGCGCTGGCGCGCCTCGAGTAAGCGCTGATACACGCTACCCTGCAAGATCTTGTCACCGCGCAGGTCGCGGATCGGGCGGGTGTCGATCACAACCCGGGCAAACTCATACTCGGCGAGCAAAGCATTCAAGGCAGAGTGGTGCGAGGCGTCGAACCAGCCGAGATGGCGCACTTCAACTGCCAGGTCTGCCTGGCGCGGCCAACTTTCCAGGAACGTTTGTAGGTCGGTAAGCAAGGCCGGAGAGTAGCTCGGCGGAAGTTGCAAGAAGAGAGGGCCAAGTCGAGTCGCCAGCATACTCATTGCATCCAGAAACTGACGCGCCTCGTCCAGATGGACCTCCAGCTTTCCGGCATGGCTGACAATCCGAGGAACCTTGAGGCAAAAACGGAAAGTGTCAGGCGTCTCTTTGATCCAACGCTCTGCTTTCTCGGGCGCGGGAGTGGCGTAGAAAGTGGTGTTGCCTTCAACGGTGTTAAGCCGTCGGGCGTACTCCCGTAAGAAATCTGCAGGCTTTGTCCCTTCAGGGTAGAAGCTGCCGACCCAACCTTTGAAAGACCAGATAGGACAACCGAGATAAAGGCTCATGGCAATCACGACGGAAATTAGACGATCTCTAAGATTATAGCACGCCGGTGGTACCGGGTAAACCTGGAGTACCTGCGGCGAAAGCATCGACCCTTGCCACCGGCCTAATTCATCGCGCAATAGCGCAAAAATCCTTTACAATCAGGGGTATGATGATATATCGTGTTGTTCGGTTGGCGCTTCGTCGGGCGGGAAGCGTATGAGTGAAGAGACACCGGTTAGCCAGGAAGGACTGGGTCGGCCGGCCTGGGTGGCCATTATTGCCGCGATCATACTGGTCGCCTGTCTGACCGGGTTCGTTGGCGGAACCATTTTGGTCTCCGCTGGCGTTTCCGCCTATTCGGGCTGGGCCGGTGTATCTGTAACTAGACTGGCGGTGACGGTGGCGTTCGTCAGCGGCCCGACCTATACACCATACCCGACTTACACGCCACAACCAACCTACACCCTGCAGCCGACCTATACCCTGGCTCCGACCCCGATCCCGGCTACGCCGACACCCGTGGTCGTGACGGCCACTGCAGGACCACCGTCCGGTGGAGAGCCGCCAGCGGAGGCAATGGTTTACACGGTTCAGGAGGGTGACACGGTCCAATCGATCGCCGACCAGTTCGGGCTGGATATCGTGCTGGTGGTCGCCGCCAATGGACTCGATCCGGCAAACCCTACCCTCACAGTAGGCAACCAAATCAGCCTTCCCACCCGGGCGGCAGATGTATGCGTACCGGCTAACAACCCGGTGCAGGCTACGGTGGCAGAGGTCATCGATGGGGATACGATCCAGGTCCTGATAGAAAACCAGCCAAACACCGTCCGCTATCTTGGCATCGACGCTCCAGAGACAGATCCAGCCCCGGAGCCCTTTGGAACCGAAGCGCTGAGCCTCAACCAGAGCCTGGTCGATGGCCAAACGGTGACGCTGGTTCAAGACGGCACCCCAGCAGACCCCTCCGGCGAGCTTCCAAGGTATGTCCTGGCTGGCGAGTTGTTCATCAATTATGAGCTGGTGCGACAGGGATATGCGACCGCCGTCTCCACATCACCCGACACGGCCTGTGATGAATTATTTGCCCTGGCAGCCGAGCAGGCTCGTAGCGAGGGGCTGGGGATGTGGGCAACGCAGGTTACGCCGGGCGTGCAGACGCCGGCTCCGCAGCCGACTGGCACAACGACTCCCACCTCTCCCGCGCTGGTCTGGGTGCCACCCCCAACATTCACGCCCACCTCGACCTCCAGCCTGGGGTTCACCTGCAATTGCGGCCCGACAGTGATCTGGGGTAACTTCCACAGCCCGGCTCAGGAGGACGTTTGTCAAGCGATCTGTGACATCGCTACAGCGCGGAGACAGGCAGCCTGCGCTACGGCTATGGCAGGTGGCTCCTTCTTTGCGGGGTGTAAGTAATAGAATACACGTGATTTTCGTCAGTTGATTTAACACCCTAACCCTTATAAAATTATTCTACATACTGTTGATTAGACGGGTCTCCGACCCGGCTTCTATTCATCCTTTGCGGAGGCAAAAAAGAATGACTGAACAGAGAAAAAAAGTGACCCTCCCGACCCTGTTCAAGAAGGTCGCGGATGGCGTTCCGATCACCTGGCTGACCTGCTACGATTACCCCACTGCCTATTTGCAGGAGCAGGCCGGGATGGATATGATCCTGGTGGGCGATAGCCTGGGCATGACCATGCTGGGCTACGAAACCACCCTGCCGGTGACGATGGACGACATGATCCGCCACAGCCAGGCGGTGCGCCGCGGCGCACCGACCGTTTTCGTGGTGGGCGATATGCCTTATATGAGCTACCAGCCCAGCGTTGAGACGGCCATCCGCAACGCCGGGCGCTTCATGGCCGAGGCAGCTTGTGACGCCATCAAGCTGGAGGGCGGCTCGGAGATGGCCGACCGCATCGATGGCATCGTCAAAGCTGGCATCCCCGCCATCGGTCATTTGGGGTTGACCCCGCAGAGCGTCAGCCTGCTGGGGGGCTACAAAGTACAGGGCAAAGGCGCTTTCCAGGCCAAGAAGATCATCGACAACGCCAAGGCGCTCGAAAACGCCGGCGCCTTCATGATCCTGCTGGAGATGGTGCCCGACCGGGTGTGCACGCTAATCACCGAGCGGGCGGAAAACTGCATCATCATGAGCCTGGGTTCCGGCCCGCATGCTCACGGCCAGCTACTGATCTACCATGATATGTTTGGCCTGTACCCGAGGTTCAAGCCGCGCATGGCCAAGGTCTTTGGCAACGCCGGGGAGGTCATCCTGAACGGGCTGAAGGGCTACGTCAGCGAAGTGACCGACAAGACTTTCCCGCAGCCCGAGAACTGGTTCGGCATGAAGGACGAAGAGTACGAAGAACTTTTGGATATGCTGGGGTAAAGGAACGAGTGAACAGGAGACCCACGAATGGACGAATCGTTGCGCCAGATGCTCAAAATCCCGTATGACCGGCTGGACGGTCTCAACGCCGTCTTGTTGGACCCGGATATGCAGGTGCTCAATAACTTCCTGGAAGTAGTGCAGAAATACGGCACGCCGGAGGAGATCAACCGCAAGGCCGCAGAAGCGCGCCAGTTGCCCAACCTGCTCAAGAAGGTGGAGCATACCAAGCCCGAATATCTCAAAGACCTGCAATGGCTGGTTGAGCAGCGCGACCGCGGCGCTTTCATCAGCGTGGCGGATTACCGTCGCAAGGTGCTCGGCGCTAAGGCCGATACGATGAAGTTCGCCGACGATTTCGCTGTCACCCTGGAGGTCAGCGCCTTACAATACTTCCCCTGGGTGATGGCGATTGCCGAAAAAGCCCTGGCCGAGCGCAGCCTGGTACCGGGGCGCTTCATCCAGGTGCGTAAGATGAAGGAGCAGGAAGCTGACGGCGACCTGCCGGCCAACGTGGCCTCGATGCAGATCATCGGCGCCAGCCTGGTGGAGACGCTGGACACTAAGGGCACCGATGGCTCCAACGTCCACCTGGGCGGGCCGGAGACGATCACAGGCTACTTCGGCGGCGTAGGCCAGCCGAACCACTACCCGCTCAAGTGGGTGGATGAGTTCCTGTACTATTACACGAATTACGGCGTCCGCCAGGTGCTAAACCTAAACCCTGGCACGGTGCTGGCCGGTTATCTGCTCTACCGCCTAGGTGTGGATATCGAATTCAAGATTTCGGTTTTCATGGGCAACGACAACCCCTACGCCGGCTTCTGGACGCTCATCGGCGCCAAGCTGTTTTCGCGGGATGACGGCACCTCACCGCTGATCGGTTTCAACTGGAGCAACTCGGTAAATAATGAGACCATCGAGATCACCGCTCAATTCCGCAAGAAGTTGGGCTTTGAAGACGTGGTGCGCTTCGAGCATCACATCACCGAAACATGGAAGAGCATCGTGCGCCAGCCCTACGACCGGCGCGCAGAGCTGCTCGGCCTGGCCGACCACGTGGCCAACATTTCCGCCAAACACGAGGGCGGCGATCCGGAGCTCGACCAGACACGCCAGCATCCCTCGGATATCCTGGATTACTTCCGCGATAAAAGCGAGGTGATCGCCTCCGGCGACTGGGATCACCTACAGCAGAATTTCCTGGATAAATGCGCCGCTGTGGAGCACACCGCCAGGGCGCTGACCGAGTGCGGGCTGTCGTTCATCGCCGCCGAGAATTTGCACAAATAACGCATTTTTTAGGGGCGGGTCTGGGTGAATCTGTTGCTAAATCCGCATAAGCGCAGACCCGCCTCGTATGACCTGTAATGATCGCATGATCGTAGGGGCGGGTCTGGGTAAACCTGTGGCTAGATCCGTGTAGGCGCAGACCCGCCCCTACGGACCGGAAATGATCGAATAATTGTAGGGGCGGGTCTGGACAAACCGGGTGTAGTTGACCTTATTGACGCAGACCCGCCCCTACAGATACAGTATTAAGGAGGCCAAAAATGATCCCAAAGCGAATGGAAGCCTTCCTGCGCGAGCGCCTGCCCCAGCGCACCTGGGATAACCGCCTGGTGCGTGAAGACCAGCTGTGCTACATGGAGTTCAGCGCGGTGGATGTGGATCGCCTGGCGCGCCTGGGCGTCGAGGTAGATAGCCTAGGCCCACGCAGCCTGGTGTGTATGTGGGATGAGGCCTCCCCACTGGAAGTGGGCGGCTATCTGGTGATCGACAACCTGGCGATGGGTCGCCCGGCGATGGGCGGTATCCGCATGCTGCCAGAGATTACCCCGGCCGCTGTGCGCAGCCTGGCGCGTGGCATGACGCTCAAGAACGCCGCCGCCAACCTGCCGTTCGGCGGCGGGAAAGTGGGCATCGTCGCCGAGCGCAGCCTGACCTCTGCCGAGCACAGCGAGGTGGTGCGCTGTTTTGCCCGCTTGCTATCCAAGTACCGGACCGTGTTCCTGCCCGGTCCAGATGTCGGCACCAACGACGCCGATATGAAGACCATCGCCATCCAGAACGGGCTCGATACCGCCGTCTCCAAGCCAGCCGATATGGGCGGCAACCGCGTCGACCAGCTTGGCGCCGCCGCCGGCGGCATCGTTTCAGCCCTGAATGCGCTTATGGAAGAGATGCCGCGCTTGAAAGCGCTGCCGCAATTCGCCAACCTGCAGATCCCGCCCGCCGGTGGTTTGACCGTGTTGATCCAGGGCTTTGGTGCGGTGGGTGCGCACACCGCACGCGTGTTGTGCGAGCGAATGCCCGGGGTCCAGGTCATAGGGATCAGCGATGCCCAGGGGTATCTGTATGACCCACGCGGCCTACCCATCGAGCAGCTGTTCAATCGCTGGCTGGAGCACCGGCAGGTGACGCGCAATTTCTTCAATGAGGTGATGATCTCTGACCGCTGGGGCGTCTCGCACGCCAAGTTCAGTACCGCGCCCAACGACCTGCTGCGCGAATCGGCCTTCTGCCTGATCCCGGCCTCGCCGGTTTCAAACTACCTGGATCTTGACGAAAGCTCCGGGCCAACCATGACCGTTGATCGCATGGGTTCCTTCACCCTGATCATCGAAGGAGCGAACACCTATTCACCCGACCGGGCGCGTAAAGCGGCGCGCAGGCGTATGGAACGCCAGGTTTACCGGCAGCGCGGCGTTTTGATCGCTACCGATTTCCTGGTCAATTCAGGCGGTGTGATTTTCGCGGCCCAGGAGCAATTGATCAAGACGCCGGGTCACCTGCGTATCCCCGATGACATGCTGGGCGACCGGTTACGGGTCGATCAATGGCTGAGCGAGCACGCCGATGACCTGGATGAGCTGGCAGAAAAGCGCCGCCGGGCTGGCGAAGTTTACCGGGAGGAGGTCATCCGGCACAACATGCGCGAGCTGGTGGACCTGCTGGTCTCCGACGCGGATCTGCTGCCTTGCGAGGCTGCCGAGCGGATCAGCATCCGCCGGGTAGCCCGGCGTGAGAGCGACCGCACCGCCGCCGAGATCATGGAGCCCATTCCTACCCTGCCAGTGGACAAGATGGTGCGCGAGGCCGCCGCACTGCTTGTGGAGGCCAACAGCTCGATCCTGGCGGTAGTCACATCTGAGGGCGAGCTGGAAGGCGTGATCACCGATTCGGACATCACCCGCGCGACCGCGCAGCGCAAAGCTGGCGACGAGCCTTTAGGGGCGATCATGAGCCGTGAGGTGATCGCCGCCGAGCCGGGAGATACCATCCTGGAGATGATCCGCAAGCTGGAGCATTACGAAATCTCCGCCATGCCGGTGGTGGATAAAGGTTGCGTCCTGGGCATGGTCAGTGCAGACCTGATCGCCCGGCGGTCATTGATCCGGCTGCTTCAATCTCAAGTGGAATAAGCTGTAATTAGAAAGAAGAGACTGGAACAAATAAACGCGGATATTATTGTAATCCGCGTTTCTTTGCGCTCCGGGTGCGATTTTTCTGCTCGGTTGTCAGCGGTTTAACCGTTTTTATTGGTGACTTTGCTTATCTCAAACTTGTGCTCGTACAAATCTAGCTCAATAAAACTCTCAAATTGGGCTATTCCAGGAATCCTGCGCAATTCATCAGCCAGGAAATGTCGGTACGCCTCCAGGTTGGGGCAGACGTAACGAACAAAAAGATCGTAACTACCAGTGACCAACATGATCGATGAGACACCCTGGATATTTTCTAAAGCTGCCACAATATCTGCAGGGGCGGCGATCGACCAGTTGATCCTTAGGCCAATTAACGCTGTGGTGTTATAACCGATTTTATACGGATTCAAAACCAGGATAACGTCGATGACTCCCGCTTCTTTTAGACGCTTGATGCGGTTTCGAACCGTCGGTATGGTTACTCCCCATTTTTCGGCAAAATCCGCATACGAGAAGAAAACATCTTCCTGGTGCATCTCGATCAACGCCCGATCCATCTCGTCGAGCGGAAACGCGGTCTTATGATCCGGAAGAGAAACATCGGATTGGATGTGCAAACGATTGTTCTTACGTTGCGGTTTCGTCATGATCACTCAACCTTTTCGGTGGCAGTTATGATCCTACTACAACGATTGGTTAACGCTGGGCCATGAACATAGGTGTGCGCATGATGTCCGGCCTCTCTAATACCGCTTGATCAAGGATCGATCAGGCTCAATCGATAATCCACTCAAGCCCCAGCTTTGCCAATCCCTCATTTGTTGGGTTGCCATGTACCGGGTTCCACCCCATGTATCCGTAATAGCTATCTTTGGCAGACTCAAATTCATCCGGGCTGATGAAGAAACCAGCGCAAGGTCCATCACCTTGAAGTGGTTTGAAGAATTTCTTGGGTAGGGCATCCTCCTTGCGAGTAAAACCATCACGAGCGTTGAAAACGCGCATCATGTTGATCCGGCGTTCCCCAACTGTGAGTAATTCGTCCAAGTCCATGTCCCAACCCGTAGCAGCGTTGATCATGGCAACCGTATCCTGGGGCCCATAGAGTTGAAACCCGATACCCCAAACGAATGCACATAGATTGTACGTGTCTAGGGCAGAATACATCTTTTGGGTGGTTGCCACCATTCTTGCTTTTTCGCTATTCAAGCTACCATAAGGTTGCAATTCAGTCAATCCTAACTCCGCCATTCTTGCAATAGACTGGTCATCTGCCAAGTCCTGTTCATAGGATGGATCGTGCTCCGATGATTCGTGATCGGCACCGAAGGGGTTAACTGCATAGATCAACCCCATCGCTTTCTTGGATTGCGGCATATGGGCGGGGATTTCTTGGCCCTTTGCAGTCGCCAGGAGCTCATCTGCATGACTGCCAAGATGTTGGGCAACCCGCGCCGATCCTTCCGCCAGCAAATCGCCAATACCGAGGCGCTTGCCAATCGCCTCAACGGTTTTTACCATTGCTTCCGCATTTCCGAAACGCAGGTCGATCCCACCGGTATCGTCCGAATTAAGCAGACCTTTTTCCACGCATTCCATGGTAAAGGCTATTGTAGCGCCACAGGAGATAGTGTCCATACCATATTGGTTGCAGAGCTGGTTAGCCAGGGCTATTGCATGGACATCGGATACACAGCAGTACGAGCCTAGTGTGGCCGTTGATTCATACTCAGGGCCGCCGTAGAAGGGCAATACCTTTTCTCCCTGAAATTCGGTCTCGATTACGCGTTTACAGCGTACGGAACATGAAAAACAAGTATCCCGATCCTTCAGGATGGTTTCGGTTACATACTCGCCGCTGATGCTTTCAAATCCGCCGAACTGACCTTCATTAAAATTTCGCGTTGGTAAACCTCCCACCGCTTGCATTGCCGGCACATCCCCAGCTGTACCGTAGATATGGAAGCTTTCCCCGACCGGACATTCGGGGATGCGGGCTGTGCCCTGCTTATACATTTGGGCGATTTTTTTCTTGTCTGCCGCGACGATCTTTTGCGATCCCTGAACGACAATCGCCTTCAGGTTTTTTGATCCCATGACGGCGCCCATTCCGGTGCGTCCGTTGGCCCGGTTTGACATGTTCATGATACTGGCAAAGCGGACCAGGTTTTCACCTGCAGGGCCGATCTGCATGATTTCGACTTTCGGATCGCCCAGCTCTTGCTTGATTATTTCTTCCACATCCCCCGTGATTTTTCCCCACAGGTGGCCGGCATCTCGGATCTCTACATTTCCAGCATTGATCCATAAGTAAACCGGTTTAGAAGCACGACCACGAATGACGATCCCATCATAGCCAGCAGCCTTAAGTTTAGCGGGGAAGAAACCGCCTGCCTGGCTGTCGCCAATCGCACCCGTCAACGGAGATTTGGCATTGACAGTAAGGCGAGATTGACCGGAAATTGGTAAACCGGTCACAACGCTCGTGAATACCGTCAGGATATTATCCGCTGAAAGCGGGTCGGTGGTCCGAGGCATTTCATTCAATAGGTAGTACATTCCCATTGCGCTGCCGCCGCCATATTTTCTGTAAAAAGGTTCTGGCGGGTTTTCAACCCAGGTCTTCTGTTCTACCAAATCGACGTGCAGTATTTTCCCGTGATAAGATTTTGTAGCCATCATCAATCCTTAATTCTTGAATGTGCATCCAACGAGAGCCTCACGTTATTATGGACAAGGAGGCACCTACGGGTTAGCCGGATGTTAACTGCCAGCTCAAGATTTTCCCATCACTGAGGTTAATAATCGCTCCCCGCAGGGCTCCTTCGCCATATTCGCTGCCTGGGTTGACCACAAAAGTCCGGCCGATTTTTACGGTCCCGCGTGATTCATGAATGTGGCCGGTCAGAACCAGGAGAGGCTGATATTTCTCGATGGCTTTCAGCACGGCGGTGCTCCCTGCTGGCTTAAATGCTTGCTCGCCACCATGCATAACCGGTGCAGGGGGATCTTTGGTGGTGTCCAGTTCTGGACACATATCCAGCCCATGACCGTAGGGTGGCACATGGAAGTTGAAGATCAGGTTGGTGAAATCGTCGATCCCCTTGACAGTCTCTTCGATTCTTTCTTCAATGACCTCTTCAGGGAACTCGCGAGGCGTGTGCCAGGGAGTGAGATTACTGATACCAAGACTCACCATGGTGTGGATTTCGTCAACTTTGACAACCTTTCCTTCACAGGGTATCACGTGATCGGAAAAAACTTCTTCAAAGGTCGCAAGCGATTCCAGGGCATCGTCGTTTCCCCCGGAAACATACAGCTTGATCGGGGTATCTTTGAATCGCTCATCCGCCAATTTGATCCAGTCGGTCAATCGTTTGCGCTGTTCTTGAATGAAGATGCTTTCGACAACCGCTTCATCCTTCTGAGCCTTCTGGAATTCGGCTTCAGATATCTCAACGTGGTAATACCCCAGGACACCCAGGGTGCTAACAAAATCGGAATAATCCTTATCGGTTTTCAGCTCTTGCTTGCGACCATGCAGAGTAGCCCTCTTCCCGCCGGCCTGATCGACGATCACTGGAATCAAGAATTTTCCAGTCACATCCCCACCCAGAATCAGGACTTTGGTATCATAGCCGTCTGCTGCGTTGAGGAATTTCCGGTAACACAGCTCCGACCCGTGAATATCGGTGACATAGAAGATTCTGGTGAACTTTTTTTTAGGCTCACCATCTGTCCCTTTTTTCTTGAACATACCAAAAAGCCCCATGATGTACTCCTTCTTTTCTCAAACGAATTTCATCGCATAAGCAACCACCGTGCGCAGCGCTTTTCGATAGGCCGGACCATATCTGATTAGGTGATAAAATCGTCAGATCAGCGCTCGACCGATTCAACCTCTTCATACCATCTTTTCTTGGTTCCAATCACTGCGCGGAGCTTCCAGCGGGCTGTCTTGGGTTGGGCCTCGACTTTATCGAGCAGGAAATTGACCTGTTCTCTCACCCTCTGACTTTCTGTCGAATCCAACATGTTCATTTCGTTTATATAGGTCAACACCTTGCGAAGATTTGTTGTACCGGTGTAATAGAAGCCCCAATCGTTCGCCCACATCTCGGTAACTCGCTTGAGATCGATGGTGTTTCGGTCACGGCCGTCTCCAAACTCGTGTTCCAACAGTACAACCACGACATCAAACAGGTCTTTGGCGTTGATCTGCACGATCTGAACCTTTTCGAGCAATAAGTCAACCAGAGGGATGGTCGGGAAATCTAAATCTAGCCGGCCGATAAACGAAATGGGATGGCAATACGACAAGACATCCCGAAATACATCGACATATAGTTTTTCAGAGTTGACATAGATATCCCTGGTTGAGCTGTGCCAGCTTAAAGACCGGATCGGCTCATAGCCAAGTTCTTTGAAGGCAGCATCCAGCTTATCCAAGGGGATCTTACTGTATGTCATCAGGTCCACATCCGTCAACTTGCGGTGAGCTTCTTGGTAGAAGTGGTTATATTTCGGGCAGTGGTTGATGAAGGCTGTAGCTCCGATTAACCGCAGGGGGACGCTATGTTTCTCAGCAACTTCTGTGATTGCAAGCGCCTGACTGTAGATATACTCATTACTCAAATCTACTTTTTCCATCTGTCCAGCAAGTACCTGGTTTTCGGAAGCTGTCCCAAGCTGTTCAATTTCAGACATAGAATTCTCTCCTATCAGAATAGCTCAATATCGCTGATCAGGGATGCCCGCATTTGGGTAAGACGATCATCATTGGCCAATCAGCAGTAACAACATCCGGTCCGCCTAGTCGGGAGGTAGTTGGCGGAATGCCAGCTCAACGTCGATCCCCCGAGATTTCATATAGGATTTTCTGATGAAGTAATAGATCACTGCGATCACGATCGTACCGATGATGGTAACCATCGAGACCGCGTTATAGACGCCTAACGCTGGCCAAATCAAGTAAGCGACGAACAAAACAGCACTGACGATCGCTCCAGTGATGCCGGTGACGGTGATCCAGGGTATCCCAACCACGCTCATGTTCGCAATCGGTGAAGCCTTGTAGATTGCGCGAACATGCTTAAGGTAGGGGAATACACCTCCTGACAGACAGGTGGCGAAGAAATAGATCATAAACGCCGCACTGGCCGACAGGCTGATTAAACCCACGGAAGTCAGGTTGTATGCCAGAATCCAGATCGCGATTAGCACCGCCAGCAGCACGTGCATGTTGAGGGGCGAGCGGAAGCGGGGGTTGACCACTGAAAGCCAGTCAGGTAAAAGCCGATCAACCGCCGCAGCAAATACGATACGTCCGGATTGGATCACCACGTTATGCATGACCTGGTATGCGTTGCAGATGAAACCAAAGCAAATCAGGAAGACCAGGATCGGGTTTCGAGCGGCGATTGACACCATGAAGCCCACCCACGGTTGGATCGGGGCATCGATCTGGCCGTTCCAGGACGAAATGCTCACCGCTCGGAAGAATTCAAGGCCACAGGCGCGGACGATCAGAGCAGCCAACAACGCCATCACCAGCGTGGAGAACACACCTGATCCAACGATGAAGAAATTCGTATTTTTTACAACGTTCGCCCCTTTGATCTCACCCAATTGCTGGACTGCCAGGACTGCCCATACCAGGCTATTGGCAGCAATCGTTGCCACGGCGAAGGTTTGGAGCCAATTGGTTGGTGCATTCAACGCGATCCCGCTAGCTGTCACCGAGTCGATTAGCTGCTGAGCAAAACCACCCTGGACACTAATGCCTGCCGCCCAAGCGTAGAATCCGTTGAAGCTATCAAGAAAGGCAGCCCGGTTTGTGGTTGCTAATACAAAGATCATGGTTAGGATCGATGCCACCAGCCCCCACCAAAGCACCCATTGCACTCGCACGAAGGCGCCCATACCGCGCACCATCTTGTAGGTCGAAGTAGCCAGGATGATCAGCGAGACCACGATGACGCCCGTTGGGGAAGCGAGCCAGTTTGCAATGTTCAAAAGCGTGAGGTTTTGGGCAGCGTATCCCCATACGGCGAACATTGGCGCTGCGCCAATCGCTGAGAACATCCAGCCAGCAAAGGCGGCGTACAACATAGCCATAAATGCGCCCATAATGGTTGTCCCAAACCCGATCCAGCCGGACAGGATGCGCGTCTGGAAGACATAATCACCGCCGCTGCGTGGCATCGATGCAGACAGCCAGGAGTATGTGTACCACATCGGTATCAGGATCAACCCGCACAAAAGTACGCCAACCGCAATATTGGCTTGCGGAAAGACGGCAGGAGCCTGGAGATACAGCCACGGAAAGAGAATGCCGATTGCCAGGACGTTATAGGCGAACGCCGACATTGGCGACATTTCTCTGACCAGACCTGAGGCTTTTCTTACGAAGACTTCTGTAGACATTGGATCCTCCTTGTTAGACCGTTCTGTTTTCTTGGATTGTTTTTTATATCTTGCTGATCAACTGAAGATCAGTGATACATCTGTTATTCCACGAGGTTGTCAATCCTCTTGGGAGGTCAATTCAATGGCCGGTTGTCGGCCAATGCAGAATTCAATATCGCAACGTAATCGGCTTCCGTCATGGTGCACGGATTGTCACTCGTGCAAACGTTACCCATCGCAAGCTGGGCGATCTGAGGAATATCATCGGCTTTTAAGCCGACCTGGGTCAAAAATGGAAAATCGCATTCATCCAGGATCTGGTTGACCCGCACGATCGCCAATTTGGCCGCCTCAAAAGTCGACAAGCCTGCAGTATTGGCCCCTAGAGCGGTTGCGACTTGCGCCAGTAATTCATGATCTCCAGGCAGGAGGAATTCGAGAACATGCGGCAGGCATAATCCGACCAACAGCCCGTGGGGTTGGTGATACAACCCTCCCATGGTCTCTGCCAGGGCATGAACCGAAATGCAACCGGAGGTATTAATCACAATCCCAGCCAGGAAGCTTCCGATGGACATATTCGAACGGGCTTCGAGATCCCAGCCGTGGGAATAGACCTTGGGTAGGTTCTCGGAAAGAAGTTTGACCGCGTATAGACCCAGGGCGACCGAGATTGGCGTCCTACGCACAGAAAGCATCCCCTCAATGGCCTGCGAAAGCGCGTCCATCCCGGAGTAGACGGTTGGTTTCCTGGGCAGCTCGAGGGTCAGCTCTGGATCCACAAACACGTACCCGGGCTCCAGGTATGGGCTGCCAAAACTCATCTTATAACTACGGGCAGAGTCGGTGATCACAGACCAACCCGCAATCTCAGCTCCGCTCCCGGAGGTGGTCGGCAGGGTAATTAAGGCCGCCTTTTTGTCATTTGGAAACTCAGCCGCCGCGCCTTCGTACTGCGTAAGATGACCTTCATTCTCCGCCATGACCGCGATGCATTTCGCGCAATCCATGGCGCTCCCACCTCCCAGGCCGATCACCAGGTCGGCACCGGTTTTCTTTAAAAATTCTGCTCCTTCGTGGACAAATAGATCGGTTGGCTCCGAGACCACTTTTTCGAACACTTCGACCTGGAGGCCTTCTGCCCGCAAGGGAGCGGCGACTTTTTCTACAACCCCGCTCTTGACCAGGTTTGGATCGGTGACAATCAAGGCCTTGGTACTGCCCAGCCCTTTGGCGACAGCGCCGATATTTTTATGAACTCCTGGACCGTACTCGACGGTTGGGCCAAGAACAAACATGTGTTTTGCGTATGCCAGATTCATTCGACCATCTCCCAATTGAAACTTTTTGTTTGATTAATTCCGTTCTTTTTCTGAGCCTGGTTACATCTTGCGAAGGCTAAAATGGATTAGGTGAAATCCAACTGATCTCTAATGTGCTAAGGTATGATGCAGGCCATCACGCCCTTTTGAGCGTGCAGTCGATTTTCGGCTTCGTTATAGCAGGCCACGCCCCATTTGCCATCCAGCACTGCATCCGAGACTTCGGCGCCGCGCTCGCTGGGCAGGCAGTGCATGTACTGGGCAGTCGGTTTGGCCATGTTCATGCGTTTCTCGTCGGCGATCCACGACTTGTACTTGCCAAACAGGGCTACCATTTCATCCAGCTCCGGCTTTTGGGTGACCGGAGGCAGCAGATCCAGGGCAACGTAATTCTTGGCGTAAACGATATCCGCGTTCTCGCAGGCATCTTCCATCTTATCCGAAACCCGGAAGGACCCGCTGCTGGCTTTCGCATTGGCCTTGATGGCCTGTTCGATATCGGGGTCGATGCGCATCTCCGGCGGGTGAGAAAAGACGATGTCCGCGCCAAACAGGCTGGCGGCGTACATGAAGTCATGGTGCGGAGCTATCGGCTTCTTGGGCGACGATCCCCAGGTCCAGGTCACTCCCAGCTTGCGCCCGCGCAGGTTGCGGCCGAACATCTCCCGCAGGGTCATCACGTCAGCCATGCCCTGGCAGGGATGGTAGATGTTGTCTTCCATGTTGATCACCGGTGCATGCGACCACTTGGCGAATTCCTGGATGATGCGCAGGCTTTTAT
>MGNS01000009.1:371-2310 GCA_001795165.1 Chloroflexi bacterium RBG_16_57_11 | reverse complement strand
CCAGCCGACCTTGTCGCCCAGGATACGGATAGCGATGCAGGCGCCCATGCGCGACAGCACGCGCGCCACGTCCGAGATGCGCTCGGAGCCGTAGCCCTGGTCTTCGCCTTCCAGGGTTGGCAGGCGGGTGGCTTCGGGGACCAGGAAGTTGGCGTGGCCGCCCAGCTCGAAGATGCCGGTTTCGAAGCTGTTGCGGGTGCGCAGCGAAGGGTTGAAGAACATCATGAACAGCGTCCGCATCGGTAAGATGTTGTCGTGCCGCCGCCGCATGGTGTTGTCCGCTTTGAGCTGGAGGGCCACCTCCAGCATGGTGTCGATTTCCTCGGTCGTGAAATCACGCAGGGTAATAAAGTCTCGTCCTTTTAATCCTTCTGTGATCATAGATCTTTCCTTCTTACTAAAATTTATTCAAGGTCTCGCTCGAGCTCGAAGGTCAGGCAGTGTGGACCGCCGCCCCGGTCGACGAATTCGGTCAGATCAGGCTCATAAACCTTGAAGCCTTCCGCTCTCATGATGGCGTTGGCAATTGGATTTGTTTTAAAAGAAAGCACCCGTTCATTCCCCAGGCATAATAGATTCAGCGCCAAGGTGCCTTCGATTTTGTCCGCCGGGATGTTGATCAGGCGATACCCACGCCCTTCCAGGAAGCCGAGGAACCACTCGGGTACTTCGCTCTTTGTGACTAGGGCCACATCTTTGGCAATCGGAGCAACTACCCCATCCAGATGGGTCCATTTCGTGGGTATTTGAATGCCGTGGACTTTGATCCCCTGACGGGCGAAGATTTCCTGAGCATTGTAGATTCCCGGCCAGGTGCTGCGCTCACCTTGCCCGGTTGCAATGTGCTTCTCGTCGATATAGCGCACATCGCCACCTTCCCAAGCGCCGCGCTCAATCCGGTCCAGGATGGGATAACCCATTTTACGTAGCTGCTTTTCACCCGGGATCTCTTCACCCTTGCGTTCCGCATACTTAAAGCGACAAACTACAACCCCTTGCGGGGAGTTGACCGCAAAATCCCGAGCATACACAGCCCAGTGACGGGTTGGGTCGGGTTCTTCAACATAGAGCACTTCGATGCCGGCGTCACGCAGGCAGTCTGCCAGCTCATCGTGCTGCGCCTTTGCCTTGGCGTGATCGACTTGATCGCCGCGTTCCAAGGCGGTGCGCGAGAAATCGCTCACTGGAACGATTTCGTAGAATGTAGTGGGGCACAGCATTACTTTTCGAAGGACGCCGGTATTATTGAAGATTGCCATATGTGCATTCCTTTCGTTATTTTTGATATTTCGGTCGAAATTTGGTTTTATGCTTACGAATTAATTGCAGTAAATATTTGTAATTAGAAAAATAAATAGCGCAAATGTTTTCTATTAGAAAATTATACACCTAATTAATTTATTGTCAATAGGTTTTCGGAATTTTTTACGGATTTCAGCTTTTCTATTTGAAATTTAGCTCCTTATCAAGACGTAACACGGATTGTGCGGATATGGAAAGATGGGGTAAAATGTGGCTGGTGATCAGATAGTTCAAAGACGGGATCATCGGTCTCAAGTTGTTCTGGAGGCCACCGTGAAAATTAATAAATCCAACCATGTCCTTGTTATTATTATCAGCCTGATCCTCCTCCTTGCCGGCTGCCGCGCATCGGGCGGCGAGAGCCAGAGACCGGCTCCGGCCACCCTTGCCCCTGGGCTTCCTCCAATAGATACAGCCCTGCCTCCTACCAGTCCGCCGGCTCCCACGCTGACTTCGACGCCCTCCCCGACCGAGACGCCGACCATCACGCCCACCTTCTCACCCCAAACGCTGGTCTTTCTGCCGGGTGAGCCGTTAAGAATAGGCTACCTGTTGTGGGAAACGAACCCAATCGGCCTGGATTCGAAACGTGGCATCGAGATCGCTATCCAGGATTTTGGTGGCGAGCTTTTCGGCC
>MGNS01000009.1:0-321 GCA_001795165.1 Chloroflexi bacterium RBG_16_57_11 | reverse complement strand
AATTGCTCGCCCTGGACGATACGGTGGTAGGTATCCTCGGCACGACCTGCTCTTCGTCCGCATTGAGGGCGGTCCCGATCGTGTCCGACGCCGGGAAAATTATCCTGTCTCCTTCAACCACGAACCCAGACTTTACCGCGGCGGATTCACACTCGCCGGGCTTTTTCCGCACCGCGCCGAATGATATCTCTCAGGTGAATGCCGTAGCCCAATATGCAATCGCTCAACTGGGCCGGCAAAGGATCGCCTCGATCTACACCGCCAACTCTAAAACCCAGCAGGCCAGCAGCGATCGACTGTGCCAGGCCGTGACCGGGTTGG
>MGNS01000008.1:20599-29426 GCA_001795165.1 Chloroflexi bacterium RBG_16_57_11 | reverse complement strand
TAAGGTACGACGTATAAACCTGTGGGTAAGTTCGCTTTGGAGCGCGTTTTGCACCAAAAACTAGATACTGATGACACCCCTGCCAGTTTGCAGCATATCGATATCCCTAACCTGCCCTAACCAGTTATGATTTCAGTGATCTCTTCAACAAATCCCTTCGCAAATGAGACAGCTTGCTCAGCTTCCTTGTCCGAGACTAGTCCTGCTACTTCATAAATCACTCGATGCCTCTTCCGGCGCATTTGATCGAACAACCTCACCTGGTCGGCATAAGCACTCCCCAATCGTTCTTCTATAAATTCGACCACCGATGCATGCTGCTCACCACCTCTCGGTCGATAACCGTCGAAAAACATCAACGCTCGACCAGCCTGGAGGATCGCATTATAAGCAATGCTATACGCCCAATCTGGCGCCTCCTCGAGATTTCGAATGGCCGTTCTCAAATCACGTTTCGCTAACTGAAGGAGTTGGTTGATCTCATATTGACTGGCCCGGTGCGGTTTAATCCGGTTTGATTTCAACAATCGGTCATAAGGCATGCTCTCCCCCGATCAACATGATCTTTGGAGCTCCCGTCACATTCTCCCAAAATGGGTCTCTGCTAGCTGCCTTTTTTTTCCATTCATCCTCAGAATATATTACATAGTTGATGGGACGGTTCAATTCTTTCTCCAGCCCAGAGATAACAGGCGCCAGTTGTCCCAGGTCTACCTCTCCAATAACCATTACATCCAGGTCGGATCGCTCATCCGCCTCTCCAGAGGCGTATGAGCCATAGACAAAAGCCTCTTTCACGCCGTTCATTTCCTGGAGTTTGCTCTTAAGCGCCATTCCGACTCCCCCTGTCTTAAGAACGATGGATCGCAATTCATGTGCAATCGAACAGTTATGATTGACTTGAAAATCCTTTGAATTCCCCCGCTGCTCGCTAGTAAGGATCCCCAACCTCTCCAGGCGAGCCAGCTCCTTCCAAACTGCGCTGTAATTTTCCGTCAGGCTTTGCGACAACTCCCAGGCATTGTGCTTCTCTCCTGGCGACAGGAAGAAAGCCGCAAGAACTTTAGCTCTAACTCGAGAGGAAAAGAGAGATGCAAGCATAAATCACCACTCTATCACTATTAGTGATAATTATATCACTAAAACTGATAGCAAGCGATCTGTCCTATGGCTCCCCATTATTTTCGTTCCACCTCTACCCACATCCGCTCCCCATCCGTGCTCAGCTTGATCCACCCGTTCCGGTCCGTGCGCAGCAGCGTGTACCCCTCCAGAGCCTTCAGGGTTTCGGGATCAGGCCGCCCCTCCGCGTCTCCCGCCGCCACACTGAGCAGCGCCACCTGCGGTTGCCAGCGCTCGATCCACTCCGGCGGGTTGAGTGGGGCGTAGCCTCCGTCCGCCAGCAGCAACGCAGTCATTGGGCTAAGATTATGATCCTTGATCAGCGCTGCCATGCTATCGAAGTCCAGGCCGACCGGCAGCAGAGCGCGGAATTTACCCCACTCCAGCAGCAACACCGCGCCGCGCGGCTCGACCGCCAGCACGCGCAGCCGCGCCCCCTGGCCCAGCTCCAGGCTCTGCCCGGCCTGGGCATCGGTGATTGGGACTCGCAGGCGATTCAACGCCTGGCGCAACTGGCGGGCGCTGTACTCGCCCGCGGTAGGACCGGACCACAGGGCATGCCCGGGCGGGAAGCGCTCCACCACGGACGGCAGGGCAGCTAATTGCTCTTCACTCGCCGCAGCTACGACCAAATAGTCCAGCCGCCCGGCTCCGGGTGGCAGCCTGCGGCCCAGGGAATCCGATAGGGCGTTCGGGCTGAGGCCGCCGTTGATCAACAGGTTGCGCCCACTTGGGGTCTGGATCAGGATGGCATCGCCGCCGCCCACCTCGAGCATCGTCAGGTGCAGGCGCCCATCCGGCGCAGCCAACGCCGCCCGCCAGGCAACCACCGTGGCCAGCCCCAACCCGGCCAGGACCATCCAGGCCAGGGGCGGGCCGGTCTCGCCCAACCGCCGCGTCACCGATGAACGCAGGCGGACGCCAAAAGCCGTCCAGCCGAACAACAGGGCGTAAAAGGCCAGCACCACCCAGGGGGTGAGCGGCGCCAGCGTCCAGGCGGCGCCCGGCAGGCGGGCAAAAAGCTCAACCAGGCGAATGGTGTAGACGATGAATGGCCAGGCTAGATAAGCAATGACCTGGCCTAAAGGCTGAAAAATCATGCCTGCCAGCGCGGACAGGCCACCCAGGATCATCACCCCCGGCTGGGCAGGCAGCACCAGTGGGTTGGCAACCAGCGAGGCCAGCGAAAATCTCCGGAAATAATACAGGATCAGCGCCAGCGTGGTGAGCTGCGCCGCCAGGGTGAACAGGAAGTATTCGCCCACCGGTCGTGACAGGCGCTGTGCAGTGGAGAGCGGCAGGCGACGCGCGGCCACCCTGGTGAACCACTCCGAGAGTGGGTCGGCGTACAGGATCAGCCCCAGGGTCGCCATGAAGGAGAGCTGGAAGCCGACATCCCACAACACGTGCGGATTGGCCAGGGCCATCAACGCAGCCACGAAAGCCAGGCTGTTCAGACCGGCCTGCCGTCTCCCGATCTGCGCGGCGAACACCCCCAGACCACCCATGATCGCCGCCCGCACCACCCCGGCACTGGCTCCCGCCAGGACAGCGTACAGGGCGATGCCCAGGAAGGCCGCCAGCATGCCCCGCCAGCGGCCGAGCAGCCAGCCGAAGAAGCCGACAAACAGACCTGCCACAATTGCGAAATTAAATCCGCTGATGGCGATGATATGTGACGTGCCGGTATCATTGAAGGCCCGGCGCACCGGCTCGGGTATGCCGCCTTCCACACCCAGGAGAATGCCCGCCATTAAGCTCGCCTCCGGATCGGGGTAAAGCTGGTAGATCATCTCCACCGCGCGCTGGCGCAGGCTGTAAATGGCACTCCACAGCGGACTGCCCAGGTCGCGTTGCAAAATCTGCGCGCACACCTCTTTGTCATAGCCGCAGTTGAAGTAGGAGTAAATCCCTTGATGCGCCAGGTAATCGCGATAAGAGAACTCCTCGTTTGCGAAGGGCGTGCTCAACCACCCCTCCAGCCCGACCCGGTCGCCATAACGCCAATTTCCGCCCAACGGCGCCCGCGCCAACAACCTGCCACCCACCGATGTGAAGGCCGGTGTTTCCACCGAGCGTATCCGGTCGGCTTCTACAGTCAGGAGCGTATACTGGTCGCGCCTCTCCGGCGGGGCCAGGATCACCCCTTCGACCACCTGCCGGGTCTCACGATCGTTGTACCAGGCGAGCTGCTGTGGCGTGATAGAAATCTGTGTGGATTGGAAGCGCGCCGCGCCCAGGCAGAGTGCAATCATCAACACCGGGTAAGGTAACCCGACCGCCCACCAGGGTCGCGAGGCCGGATCGCCGCCCTGCGCCAGGCGGTGTAAAGCCGGCAACCGTATAACGAGCTTGTACACGATAAAGAGGGATGAAACCAGGCCAGCCAGAGCCAGCCAGGTGGCCCACGGCCAGCCTGCCAGCCAACCGAGGATGACACCGCATACAAATGCGAGCGAAAGCCAGAGCAGCGGCACAGCCGTATTGTATCCTCAAATACCCCAGCCATTGAGCGGTAGAACATCCTTCACCGCTCAATGGCTGGAATAAGAATTTCGACCCGCCCCTAACAGGGTCGCCGAAAAGACAAATCGAGGTAAAATTAAAAATTAGAGCTAATTTATCTGGCGCGCAAGCATGCCAATGTTAGCTATACTTAATGACGATAAAACCATCCGAATGTGACGCGACCTGCATATCCTGGAGCAGGCGACCACAATCACATGCGAAATCCGGAGGTACGCTTTGGCACGTATTCTACTTGTGGACGATGAACAACTGATCACCGACTCGCTCTCCTATAGCCTGAAGCGCGAGGGGTTTGAGGTGGATATTGCCGCGGACGGTCTATCGGCGATAACTGCGGTCGAAGAAACCCTGCCCGACTTGATTGTGCTCGATCTGATGTTGCCTGATATCAGCGGGTTCGAGGTTTGCCGCCGCTTGCGCACTTTCACTACCACGCCAGTAATCATGCTGACCGCACGCGGCGAAGAGATCGATCGCGTCTTGGGGCTGGAGGTCGGCGCGGATGACTACCTGGCAAAACCCTTCTCCTTCCGGGAGTTGCTGGCGCGCATCCAGGCGATGCTGCGCCGGGTGCAGCTCGACCGGCAGGTACCACAATCCCAGCATGTCGCCATGGGGCAGCTCAGTATGGATCCTGTGGCCCGGCGGGTTTATAAAAGCGACCAGGAAGTACAGCTCTCGGCGCGCGAATTTGATTTACTCGCCACCCTGATGAAAAACGCCGGCCGGGCGATGAATCGGGATGAGCTGATCAAGCTGGTCTGGGGCGATGATTGGGTGGGAGATCCGCGCACGCTGGACGTGCACGTGCGCTGGCTGCGGCTAAAAATTGAAGAGGATCCCGCGAGTCCACAGTTTATCCAGACAGTGCGTGGCTACGGTTACCGCTTTGCCGGTCAGGAGGAGCTGGCCTAGCCCAATGCGGTTCGCTCGCTCCTTAAATACCCGGTTGGTGCTTTCCCATCTGGCGGTTTCCCTGGTCAGCATTGCGCTGATGGCGGGGTTTGCCGGCCGATTTATCTTTCAGGCTGCAATTGGAGAAACGGAGCATAACTTGCAAGGGCTGGCCTTTGCTGCCGGCAATGCATTGGAGCTTCCGCTTCAGGAGTTGAGCGGAGGCACCACCGACAAGCAACACATCCAGGATATGTTGAGCCGCATGTTCGCCGACACGCCGGACATGCAGTTCACTGTATACCAGCCAGACGGCTTTCCGCTGGTGGACAGCAGCAATAACCTTCCGATCCGTGCTAACCGGGCTAACGCACCGGAGGTGATCGAAGCACTGGAGAGCGAATTAGGCCGAGGGGTGAATATCCGTCCCGACAGCCGGGGTGAGCAGATGATGCACGTGGCCGCATTGATCCAGCGCGAGATCGAAGTCACCGGCATCTTGCGTTTGAGCATCCCCCTGGCGCCTACCCAGCAAGCCGCACGCCAATCCTTCTTCCTCTTGATGGCCGTCACCCTGCTGATTGTTTCCGGAGTCAGCCTGGTCGGATGGGTGCTGGCGAATAACCTGGCCCGGCCGATACAAATCTTGACCCAGGCAGCCAGGAACATGGAAAGCGGCGATCTGTCCGTTCGGGTAAAGCCTTCTGGACCCCAAGAACTGCAACTGCTGGCCGAAGCCTTTAACAGCATGGCAAATCGCCTGCAGTCCAACCTGTCCCAATTGCGGGCCTTCGTGGCCAATGCCAGCCACGAGCTGCGCACTCCCCTGACGGTCGTAAAACTGCGGGCTGAGGCGCTGCGTGAGGGCGCCCTGGAAGAGCCGGAGGTCGCCACCCGATTCCTCTCCGAGATCGAAACCGAGATCGACCGTCTGGTGCGGATGGTGAATGACTTGCTGGATCTCTCTCGCATGGAAGCCGGGATGGATAGCGGTAAGCGCACGCTGCTGAACCTTGGCGCAATTGCGCACGAAGTTTACGAGACTTTCGGCATCCGGGCGACGCGTGCAGAAGTCGAATTGACCCTGGATCTGGAACCTGGCCTGCCGCCTGTGTTGGGTAATGAAGGGCAGCTGCGCAGGGTTTTCTACAATCTGGTCGAGAATGCAATCAAATATACACCCTGTAAGGGCCAGGTGGAAATGTTGCTGCGCTCTGGACCTAATCCCAATACCGTGCGCCTGCTGGTGCGCGACTCAGGACCGGGGATTGCGCCAGAGCATCTGCCGCATGTCTTTGAGCGCTTTTATCGCGCTGAGATTACCCAACCACGCCCGGGCGTGGTCCGTGGAAGCGGCCTCGGGTTGGCTATCGCAAAATCAATCGTGGAAAGCCACGGAGGCGAAATTGGTGTAAGCAGCCAGGTCGGCAACGGGACGACGATTTGGGCTGACTTACCCAGCGTCAGCTAACCTCTTTTTCTTCTTTGACAAAGCGCGTTCCATCCGGCATAATGGCGTCATTTAGCGTGGTGCCCTCTAAATTGGCCTCGCTAAGGTCGGCCCCGGTCAGTATCGCGCCGGTCAAATCAGCCCGCGAAAGGTTAGCCGCGGTCAAATCAGCGCGGGTCAGGTTAACTCCACGCAGATCGGCTCCATTCAAATTAGCATCGAATAAATTCGCCAATGACATTTCTGATCCGCTGAGGTTCGCGCCTGCCAGGTTTGTCTTGCTCAAATCTGCGCGGGTCAGATTGCTGCCGTTCATATTTGCCCGGATCATCATGGCCTTACTCAGGCTGGCGCGGCTCAGATTTGCCTCGACCATAATGGCCTCGAGCATGTCGGTTTTCCCCAGATCAGCGCGGGTCAGGTTCGCATGGCTCAGATTGGCCTCGTTCAGGTTTGCCCTTTGAAGATGCGCTTCAAAAAGGTTGGCCATGCTCAAGTCGGCGCGGCGCAAATCCGCGCCGGCCAGGTTGGCCCAATTCATGTCGGCTTTGCTCAGGTTGGCCATGCTGAGGTTGCACTCGCTCAAATCCACCCAGTAGAGCGAAGCATCGCTCAGATCGATCTTGACCAGCCAAAGCGGCCTGGGTCGATTCAGTAAATCATAAATCTGGAAATTGGTCAATTGACTCATTCGATCACCTTCCTTGGGTTTCCCACAATTTTAACTTCTTTACGCCAGATTGGCTACATCCAGTCGTATAGATCTACAGCGCTCACAATAAGAATGATCGCATAATAAAGCTAGCGGATCCTCTCTCAGCCAGGTCAAGGCAATCTGGATCAGATCCGCCATGGGGATTGCCTGTATCAGCGCCTTTCCTGCCCACCTCTTCCGAACGATCTGAGACAGGCGGGCCGCAATCGCATCAAAGCCATCCGAGCAACCCGGAAACCCGGGACATTCGACGACGCCGTCTGGGGTGAGCGCCCAACGGACGAATTGCCTGCGCCCAGCTAATTTCTCAGCGTAATGAAGGCTGGTATTGACTGTGTGGTCAACACCCAGCAGAAGCACCCAGGCTTTCTCGTTGACCAGCAGGCGAAAGGGAGCCAGCGGCTCAGAAATGGTCTGGCTGTCAAGGTACCGGTCAGCATTGACGCCGGCAAAAGACAGGATCGGATGCAGCGATCGATGCGCCCTGGGATAAAGGCGGAACATCTCAGGGATCATGCCAATCAACCGGTCAACCGGCATATTCGACTGAAAAAAATGCGCCTGCCGGTTGGCGTCTGCATAAGTGCCATAGGCTAGTCCATTGTCCGGCGGTCCAATATCCGGAACAACCATCGTCTTGTAAGTAAAGGTGGGCATCAGAACCGTCGGAAAAACTTCCAAGATCGCTTCAACCACCGTTTGCGCGCCCCCCTCCACCGGACCGAAGGCAGAAAGCGAGGCATGCACCATCGATGGAGCGACGGGCGGAATGTCCAGCTCACGAAAGGCGGATGCCAGATCAGAATAACCGATCATTCACCTTTCCATTCAGGCTTGCGTTTTTCGAGGAAAGCCGCCATCCCCTCCTTCTGATCCTGTGTGCTAAACAAGTAATAGAAAGCACGGCGCTCACTTGCCAGGCCTTCGCTCAGGAAAGAGTCCGAAGCATGGTTGACTGCTTCTTTACCCAGGCGCACCGCCAGTGGAGCCCGCGCGGCAAGCTCATTTGCCAACCCCATCGCCTCATCCAGGTAGCGCTCCACAGGGATGACACGATTGACCAGGCCATACAGTTGCGCTTCATCTGCGGTGAGCGTGCGATTGTTCAGCACCATTTCCATGGCAATGGCTTTGCCTACGGCCCGAGTCAACCGCTGGGTGCCACCCGCCCCGGGGATCACGCCGATGGTGATCTCGGGCTGTCCGAAACGAGCCGTTTCGGAAGCGATGATCATATCGCAGGACATCGCCAGCTCAAATCCGCCACCCAGGCACCAGCCGGACACCGCCGCGATGACCGGCTTCTTTACCCGGCGAATGCGGTCGAATTGCGAGACCGTATCGCGCACCAGCATGTCCACTGCTGAAGCGTCAGCCATTTCTTTGATGTCCGCACCAGCGGCAAAGACGCGCTCGCTGCCGGTAATGACCATGGCGCCGGTATCCGGATCGGCATCCAAATTTTCCAACGCACCCATCAGCTCACCCAGCAAGGCAGCATTCAGAGCATTCATGAATTGGGGGCGGTTCAGCCGGATCAGGCCTACCCGTTCACGTCTCTCGACCAGGATTGTCGTATACTCGCTCACCTCAGCCTCCTTTCGCGAGGATGTTTTGTTCGATAAATCTTACGATTGACGGTTGGCTACCACATCGAGTATCTGCCCGGTGATTTGTCTGGATGCACTGCTGCAAAGGAAAAATAGCTGCTCAACCAGTGGCTTCAATTCAGCAAGCGCTGGTGTTTCAGGCATTTGCTCCAGGCGGATTGCATGGACGCGAATATGGGCTTCAGCGAGCTCGCGCGCCGCCTGGCGAGTCAACCCGACCAGACCCGCCTGGCTGGCGAAAAAGGCAGCCCGTCCATCCCAGTCCTGAGAATCGCCTAAAGCTGCAACCAGGTTAATCATGACACCCCCACCCTGGTAGCGCATTACCTGGCCCACGCGTTGAATCGTCAGGAACGGCCCGGTCAGGTTGAGATCCAGCGTGCGCAGCCAATCCCATTCATCCATGGTCAGCAAGGCGGCGTGTGGACAAACGGCCGTATGATTCACCAGGATATCGATCCGCCCCCAATCGGACAGCACCTGGTCGACCATGGTTTGGGTGACCAT
>MGNS01000008.1:8524-20570 GCA_001795165.1 Chloroflexi bacterium RBG_16_57_11 | reverse complement strand
CGGCCGTTGCAATCCTCTCCAGGGTGACATCGAGATTGATCGGCGTCAGGTCGTTCATGGCAACGATCGCCTGGCGCGCGGCGAACGCCTCTGCGATGGACCCTCCCAGCCCGCGGCCCGCCCCAGTGATCAGGACAACCTTATCCTTAAACTCTTCTTGTGTCATTCTTCATCAATCGAGGATGCAACTCATCAACCTTATGATGCTTTTACTCCTATTTACTAAACGCCGTGCAGACCGGAACCTGGTCCGGGTTATTCCTGGCATTAAGGGACAAGCCCAAATAAGGTGAGGGATCCAGCGTATTGCCGATTTCCAGCTCGTTAAGGTAGTTGCCGTGGCCATCGTCCTTAACAATCGACAGGTGTAGATGCACACCCACCGGGTTGTCTGGAGTACCCGAATAGTTTCCCTGGTAGCCCAGCAATGTGCCCGCTTCGACAAAGACCTCGCCTGTGCCGGGCGGGAAATCCGGTGCGATAAAGGATTCGCCATCCGGGCCGGCCATATGCGTGTAATAGACCCAAATCTGGCGGCCCGGCTGGAGCGGGTCATCTGGCACACGGATGATCACGGTCGATTTCCAATCCTGCTGGCGGGTCAGGTAGCCCGGATAAGAAGCGTAGACTGGGGTGATGCCGACCTCGTCGCCGCCGAAAACATCAATCCCTTGATGGTGGTGCCCGATCCGAAACGAATCGCCCCACAAGAAGCCAATATAGCCATCGGTGGGCATCTGAAAAGGTGCACCGTCGCAAATCTCGCCAGCGTTCATCTTCCAGGCCTCATGTCCCGCTGGATCTCGCAGCCAGGTCATCAGACGCTCGAAGCGCACCGGGCTAAATACATGCGAGCGATAGAAGCTGAAACCCGCCACCGCACCCACAGCAACAACGATAACGAAGGATAACAGGGTCACCCCGACCCAAGAGCGGCAGGTGATGTTTCGAGGAGGCAGTTCATCCAACTCCGTCATCCGCCTGCTTATGTTTTCGTATGTTGACCAGATCGTCTTCCCGATGATCGGCAAAAAACAGCGTCATCTTTCCATTACTGATTTGCTGAAGCAAGGCGCCAGCAGCCTGTCCGTTTGGGGAGGCAAGCGCTTTCTCCGCCTCCGCCCGGGTGGCAAAAAACAGCTCATGCATATGAACATAAGGCATGCTACCGTACAGGAAAACATCTACGCGGCTGGTCGCCTCGCGGCTCAGCCCCGGTAAAGTTTCAACCAAATGGAGAAACTCAGGCCAGTGTTCCTCAAAGTGATCCCAATTATCCTGCGCCTCGACCAGAATCACCAATTTGTACATCTTGGATTTCTCCCAACTGGATTATACACGCAGGTTCTAAAAGTTTATGGTATGATTCCGCAACTGGAGTACCGGTAAATGGACGACAAAATTACTATTATCGAAGGGCCCCCCCCTACATTTGAAGCGGTTGGCGATGGCTGGGTGCTCGGATTGAATGAAGGCCCGAGTCTTTATCAAATTGTTCTCACCCGGCTTCGAACCTACAATGGGCCGGCATTGATCGAGCGATGCAACAAAGCCTGGCGGCACCAAAGCACAATCAACCTGGAGTATCGCAGTATCGAAGGACTGGAGAGCTATGCTCCGATCCTGGCCGCCCGCACCCTGGATCTCGATGAGGGGCAAATGCTCTTGCTGTGGGTCCGTCAGGAGATCGAGGAAGCCGATATCGACACTGACCTGGACGAGGAAAGCGACGACTTTTTCGATGACCAGGATGATGACCTGGGCGATGACGCCAATCTTTAGCTGATCCAATTCGCCGTGCGGCGGGGCTGACCCGCCGCATAATATTTAATAATCCAAACCCCGTGAGCCCCATGACCGATCCCGAGATCTTACTCACCAGCCTGGAGGAAAGCGTCCTGACGATTACGCTGAACCGGCCAAAAGTTAACGCCTTCGATTTCAAGCTGATCGCCGCGCTACAGGCTGCTTTCAGGCAGGCCGAGCGAAACGACCAGGCGCGTTGCGTGCTGCTGACCGGAGCGGGGGACAACTTCAGCGCCGGGCAGGATGTAAATGTATTTCATCATGCTGAGGAAATCTCGTACCGGGAGCATTTGTCCCGCACTTATAATCCGCTGATCTTGCAAATCCGGCGGCTGGAAAAGCCGGTCCTGGCGGCAGTGAACGGCGCCGTCTCCGGGGCAGCCTTAGGGATCGCTTTGGCTTGCGATCTGCGCATCGCCTCCGACCGCGCCCGTTTTGTGGTCGGATTTGCCGGGATAGGGTTGGCGCCGGATTCGGCTGTATCGCTTCTTCTGCCCGCTCTAATCGGCCTTGGACGGGCCGCCGAGTTCACTTTTAGCAACCTACCAATCAGCGCCGACCAGGCTTTGGCATGGGGGCTGGTCAACCGCCTCGTGCCCGCTGAACAGCTCAACCAGCAAGCGACCATGATCGCCCGGCTGCTGGCGCAAGGGCCGGTCCACGCCATGGGTCTGGCCAAGCGCTCATTTAACAAAGCTGTGCTGGGTAATTTGGAACAGGTACTAGACTACGAAGGCTATTTACAGGATATTGCGAGCAAAAACCAGGAACATAAAGAAGGCGTTCAAGCCTTCATTGAGAAGCGCCCGGCGAAATTTACCTAACCAAGACCGCCTCAATAACCTCGCAGGATTTTCATCGCCGCCAGTGTGGCAAAAATGGCAAAATCCAACACCCCAACGATCAATGCGCGGGATGGGTCTCGCTCATCGACAATCTGCGGGTCCAGGGAGCCTCCTTCCATCCGGAAGAGCGGCCCGGCAAACCAGGCAAAGAACGTGCCGCCGAGCAATCCACCCATATGCCCCCAATTATCAATGCCACGGGAAACCGACCCCAACATCAGATTGATCATAATGATGACGATCACATTGGTGAGGGCACGCTGCGCCATTGAGCCCAGGATCCTGCGATTGCGAAAAAGGAAGACCGCCTCTGCGCCAATCAAACCAAAGATGGCCGTGGATGAGCCCAAGGAGGGATTGCCGGAGAACAGGAAAGATATCACATTCCCGGCAAAGCCAGACAGCAGATAGAGCGTCAGGTAGCGACCATGCCCGTAGTAGCTTTCCAGACCAGGACCCAGGGCGAACAGCGCGTACATGTTGAAAGCGATGTGGAGGATCGATCCATGCAAGAACATCGGCGTAATCAAGCGCCAGAGCTGGCCACCGATGATCAGCTCGTTGACCTTCATTCCAATCGCCGCGGCCAGGTCTTGGCCTAACACGTATTGAGTCATGATCTGAACAAAAAAGACCGCGATGGTGATGCCCATCAAAACGTAAGTGACAACCGGCGTTACGCGCGGCAAGCGCAGCATGACGTAACGCGGCGGTGTGGCGTTGGGATATCCTGGTGTTGATCCATTCGGAGGTGGATACATTAAAGGGTAGCCTTTCTTGGGTGAACACGGTGGTGCTCGGCGTGGATGATGGCTTCGATCGTGTTCACCGTCTCATCCAGATGCTCCTGAGGGTTTACCACCACATAATCGAACTGGTCGATTTGCTTCTGTTCCTGCCGGGCCGTGGCAATGCGCAGTTTTAAGCCTTCGGGGGTCTCGCTCTTTCGGGCGATCAAGCGCCTGATCAGCTCATCTTCATCTTTTGTGGTCAAAAAAATTAGCAAGGCTTCCGGACAAAGCTTGCGGATTGTGGCCGCACCCTGCACATCGATCCGCATGATGACATCCTTTCCACTGGCTAAGGCCTCACGAACCTGCTGTTTGGGGATGCCTTTATAATCGTTATACACGATGGCATATTCGAGCAGCTCATCCTGCTCAATCATCTCTGCGAATTCATCCTTGGAGAGGAAGAAGTAATCCACGCCATTTTGCTCATCGGGGCGCGCCGGTCGTGTGGTGGCGGTGACTACGAAATGAAAAGGCAGGCCACGCTTTTTCATGGCCTGGATTACGGTATCTTTGCCCACTCCGGAGGGTCCGGAGAGCACGACCAGCAGAGGTTGATTTTGTCCTGTGTTCAAGGTCACTTTACTGAGCACATTCACCTCTTCACAAAGTTTGTCGTTCATGATGACAATTTGCCTAGCCTTGATTATAATTTTAAAATCAATACCCATGCACAATTACGGAGGGTGAAATGCCGTATTACCCATATCGTTGCTTAGATTGTAGAAAACGTTTCGACATCTTTATGAGCTACAGCGAGTATGGCACACAGCCAGTCGCCTGCCCGCACTGCCAGAGCCAGAACGTACAGCGGCGGATCAACCGCGTGCGCTTCGCTCGCTCCGAAGATAGCCGGCTGGAGAACCTGAGCGATATCGACGACTTCGACGGTTTGGAAAAGGATCCGCGCGCCCTGGGTCGCATGATGCGCAAGATGGGCCAGGAGATGGGCGAAGAAGTTGGCCCAGAATTCGACGAAGTGATCGACCGCCTGGAAGCCGGACAAAGCCCCGAAGAGATCGAATCGGAGCTGCCCGACCTGGGCGGCGGCGAGAGCGATTTCGCGGACAGCTACGAATGAGCTAGACTTTGACCTTCAGCCGCGCCAGAACAACTTTCAGGATGGCCGCTTGCACCGCCTCAGGCGGCCGTACGGCATCGATCACTACCCAACGCTGTGGCTCTGACCGGGCCATCTGCAGGTAACCCTGGCGCACCCGCCGGTGAAATTCCAGGTCATAAGCATCCAGCCGGTTCCATTCGTCGGCATCCAGCTTGCGTCTTAACCCCACCTCAGTATCTACGTCCAATAGCAAGGTCAGGTCCGGCTTGAGCCCCCCGGTAGCGAAGAAAACGATTGTTTTCAGTTCATCCATATCGACCTGGTGTCCATACCCCTGGTAAGCCAGGGTCGAGTCGGCATACCGGTCGCACAGGACAATACCGCCGTTCGCCAGACGAGGCCGGATCACCTGCTCGACCAGCTGCGCCCGCGAGGCCTGGAACAACAAGATTTCCGTGTGCGGACGCATGTCGGTGTTCTTCAAATCGAACAACACTGAGCGAATCTGGTCACCAATCGGCGTGCCGCCAGGCTCGCGCGTCACCAGGATTGGATAGCCTTGCTGGAGCAGAGCTTCTGCCAGGAGCGAAATCTGGCGCGTCTTACCACTGCCCTCTGGTCCTTCCAGGGTAATGAACATGCTGCTAGCCTTCCCGATAGATGCGCACCCGGCGATTGGGCTCTTTGCCATACGAGTGGGACACCAGGTTGGCATCGCGCGCCATTTGGTGCTGCACGCGACGGATGGAAGAAGCCGCCGGTTGCAGCTCCACCCACCGCTCACCGTTCATCACTGCGTTGATGGCGGCGCGCGTCTCCTGGAGTGCGGTATCCATACCTGCCTCACCGCTTTCATCGGCGTATAAATTGAACAGGTCACCCAGGAACTGCAACATCTGGTTGACGGTGTTCGAGCGCAACACATAGATCGGCACGTTGCGCTGTTCAGCCTCGGTGATGGTGCGCTGCCGCTTGCGGTAATAAGCCCGCAGGGTGACCAACACATTGGCATCGCCGGCCTCGTCGACGATCAGCGCCGGCACTCCCAACCGGCGGGCAGCCTGGGAGAGTCGATTGCGCGCCACGCCATAAGGATAGATGCGGACCGTCTGCAAGGAGCTGCGGTCACGCCCGGATGAGCCGTTATCACTTCGGGAGGAGGCTGAAGGCTGGTCTGTCCGGTAAGCAGGGAGTGCAGAACGCTCTTGTAAGGCTTCCCCACCCTGTCGCCGGTAGCCTTGCTGTCCAAATGCCGCCGGGCGCGTCGGAGCCGGCGCTCGCTCGATGCGGATCTCGCCATTGATGCGAGAGCGAATCTCCGGTGGCAGCGGATAGCCGCGCAGCAATCCATCCACTGCGGCAGCCACATCGGGATGCACCGCCAGGCGATCGCGAGTCTGGATTTCGATTAATACATCAAATGTCGGCGGAGAGCGCCGCTCGAGGACGGTCTTCTGCGTCCCGCGCCGGCGGGCTTCTTCGTCAGACAAGGTGACCGACTCGATACCCCCAACCAGATCAGCCAGCGTTGGGTTGAGCAGCAAGTTTTCCAACGAATTACCGTGGGCGGTGCCAATCAGCTGCACGCCGCGCTCGGCAATCGTGCGGGCAGCCGCGGCTTCCAGCTCGCGGCCGATCTCATCGATGACGATCGCTTCCGGATTGTGGTTTTCGACCGCCTCGATCATGACTTCGTGCTGCAAGGAGGGCGTCGCAACCTGCATGCGACGAGCGTGACCCACGGCCGGATGAGGCACATCGCCATCACCCCCGATTTCATTCGAGGTATCCACAATGACCACGCGCTTGGTTTCAGCCAGGATGCGCGCCGCTTCGCGCAGCATGGTGGTCTTCCCCACACCCGGCCGGCCGAGTATCAGCAGGCTCTTGCCGCTCTCGATCAGGTCTTTGATGATGTCGGTTGTACCGTAGACCGCCCGGCCTACCCGGCAAGTCAGCCCAACGATGTAACCCCGGCGATTGCGGATGGCAGAAATGCGATGCAGCGTGCGCTCCAGGCCGGCGCGATTGTCAGCGTCGAACTCTCCGATCCGCTCTACAACGTAATCGATGTCCTGGTGCGGGACATCGGTTTTGCTGAGCAGCACTTCCCGGGTAACAAAACGAGCCGTGGGCAACCTGCCCAGGTCGAGGATCACTTCCAGCAGGTTGTCGCTGTCATTCGCCTCGGTAACGGCTCTGGCAATGGCAGCCGGCAATACCTCCAAAAGGGCGTGTAAATCATCGGTTATCTTCTGTTGTTGCATAGATACTTACTTATTCCCCAATCTTGCAATGGGAGCGGTAATCTCGGGCTGTCCGCCCTCCAGGGCTGGAATGGCGAAGGCGCGCGAGGCCTTCTGTTGGCTTACGAACTGTTTGGCCATAACCGCCTGGCGCGGGCCAGCCTCCGCGCCCAGATCTTCGATCGCCGTCTCCAGCCAGGCTTGATAGGAACGCACACAGATATACACCGGTCGCGAACGGCGATTGGGAACTCTACTCAAAAGATCAATAAAATGCTGGGCCATATCCTGGGCATCCGGGTGCACAAAGGGCTGCGCCCAAATACCGCGATGACCGTACTTTAATTCAACGAAGGCAATCAATTCTCCATGGTCATAATATACCATCCCCTTAGGTCGCTGGGTCGAGAGCGGCTCTACCTGTTGCACCAGGGCGGGCACCAGGTTGTTATATAAAGAACGGATCGGGGGCTCATCCGGGCTGATCGCCGAGCGCCATGTCCCAGGCTGCGAGTCGCCATCGGGGAAACCGGTCAACTGCCAGATGCGCTGGCGCGAATAGATGGCGAACCCACTGTGACGGAGGGTTTCGAATGCTTCTGAGCTCTCATCGACATCCGCCAGCAAGCGCAGCGCGCCGCGCTCGCCGGATTGCGCCATCATGTGCTCCATCAAAGAATAGACTGTCGTCGAATCCAAAGCATTATCTGGAGTCAAGAAAGTTAAATGTGAAAGCGGCGAGCCCATCATGTGGATGAATTGACCAAAGACGGGCGAATCGCTGGCTTCCTCACCATTCAGGACATAGGTAAAAATCCCCATGGATGGCGCCAAAAATGAGAACAGCGCGCCAGGCACCATCAACGGCCCGCGGGTGTGCAGCAGAGCGCCATTCAGGTACACGCTCTGACTGCGTAAACGATGCAGGGTGGAAAGGTCGCGCCAATCGAAATGACGCACGTTCATGAGCCAGATTCACCTATCTGAGGTTTTTGCAAGGTTCAGAAAGTAACGATGAAAGCGATCGTCCATTGTCAATTCTGGATGAAAGGAGGTCGCCAGCAAGCATTCCTGCTGGGCGGCAACGATCCGGCCATCCGGAAGCTGCGCCAACACCCGAACGTTTTCCTCCACCGAAGAGATCAGCGGGGCGCGTATAAACATGGCGTGGAAGGGGCGCGGATCAGGATCTACGTGCAATAATGCAGGCACATCCAGATCTGCCTCGAAGCTATCAACCTGACGGCCAAAGGCGTTACGCGCTACGGTGATATCCATCAAGCTCAACAAAGGCTGAGAGCGCCGGACATCCTTAGACAGAAAGATTGCGCCCGCACAAGTGCCCCAGATGGCTCTCTCCAGCCCGAAACGAGACAACGGCTCTATTAAATCGTAGGCTACAGCCAGCTTTCCTATCGTCGTCGACTCGCCGCCGGGGATGATCAGCCCGTCCAGGTCCTCCAGGTGCCTGGGCAGGCGCACCTCCGTGGCCTCGGCGCCAACGCGTCGCAACATGACGATATGCTCGGCAAAGTCGCCTTGAAGAGCAAGAACTCCAATTTTTGTCATAGCCACTACCCGGCTGCATGATTACAGCTTTCAGCCGCCTACTCCAGAAGTAAAACCAAATACCGGCTCAGTACCCAAGGTCCGGGGGTTTAGCGCTACCAACCACGCCCGGCAATCAGCTCAGCTTCGGGGATGGCAGAAATTTGCCGCCCGACCATCGGGTCGCCCAGGTTCCGACTGACCTCGGCCAGAATGTATGGATCGTTGTAGTGCGTCACCGCCTTGACAATTGCCGCAGCGCGCTTGGCCGGGTCGCCGGACTTAAAGATGCCGGAGCCAACAAAAACGCCATCCACACCCAGTTGCATCATCAGCGCAGCATCGGCTGGGGTCGCTAAGCCACCGGCCGCAAAATTCACCACCGGCAAGCGGCCCAGGCTACGGGTTTCCATAACCAATTCGTAAGGCGCGCCGATCTCTTTGGCAAAGGCCATCACTTCCTCTTCGGGCATGTTCTCCAGCCGGCGAATTTCACCCAACACCGAGCGGGCATGGCGCACTGCTTCGACCACGTCCCCCGTGCCCGCCTCGCCTTTCGTGCGGATCATCGCAGCACCCTCGCCAATACGACGCAGCGCCTCGCCCAAATTGCGGCAACCACAAACGAAGGGCACCTTGAAGGTGTGTTTATTGATGTGATGAGCTTCATCCGCCGGGGTGAGAACTTCCGACTCATCAAGGTAATCCACACCGATCGCCTCAAGAATTTGCGCCTCGACAAAGTGTCCAATCCGGCACTTTGCCATCACCGGGATCGAGACGGTGTCCATGATCTTCAGGATCAGCTCCGGATCGCTCATGCGAGCCACGCCGCCGTGGGCGCGTATATCCGCCGGCACACGCTCCAGAGCCATCACCGCGACCGCGCCGGCCTCTTCGGCGATGTGAGCGTGCTCCGCGGTGACCACATCCATGATCACGCCGCCCTTGAGCATTTGGGCCAGCCCCTTTTTGACAGCAAAAGTTCCAACCTGTTGGTTCATTTTCATCCTCCACACCGACTTATTGCGTCGGGATATTTTTTATCTAAAAAGTATTTTATCTACTTTTCTACTAATCATTATACCAAGCGCAAGTTGCCAATGCAATCATCTGGCATCGGCCGATTCGGCACAAAGCGACATTCTAACATAAGATTAATACCCGGCGAATCGGTTAGTTGCCACCTTGTTCGACCGGCAAACAATGAACAAGGTATATAATTACCACAGGCATCGTAAGAGCAGCACAGGCACGGGCGTCTTATCTTTAACCGGTGCATCCTTTGATTAAAACCCCAAGTTAAACAAGGAGAGACTTGCATGTCTGAGTCTGGTATTACCGTCTATGGCGCATATTGGTGTCCAGATTGCCAAAGATCGAAAAAGTTTCTCAGCGAACAGTTCATCCGCTACAACTGGGTGGATATCGAGCAGGATAAAGCGGCCGAAAACTACGTGGTCCAACTTAATCACGGCAAGCGCATCATCCCGACCATCCAATTTCCGGATGGCTCCTTCCTGGCCGAGCCGACCAACGCCGAGCTGGCGCGCAAGCTCGGCTTACAAACCGAGCCGAAGCTGGCGTTCTATGATCTGATCGTGATCGGCGGCGGACCGGCCGGGTTGACCGCGGCCATCTACGCCGCCCGCGAAGGTGTGGAGACTCTGGTGATCGAACGCTCCGGCCTGGGTGGCCAGGCAGGCATCACCGGCACGATCGACAACTTTCCCGGTTTTCCTGAGGGCCTTACCGGGCAGGCATTTGCAGACCGCCTGGTACAGCAGACCCGCCGTTTCAACGTTGAGATCTTACAGGCAGTGGACGTGGCTGGCCTGCACACCGACGCGGGCTGTCTATGCGTGATGGATGCGGATCAACGCCACTATCACACCGGGGCGATCCTGATCGCCACCGGCGCAACTTACCGGCGCCTGGGGGTGCCGGGTGAGGACGATTTTATCGGCGCCGGCATCCATTTCTGTGCTACCTGTGACGGCCCATTTTACAAAGGGGCAAAGGAGATCGTGGTCATCGGCGGGGGCAACTCCGCCTGCGAAGAGGGCCTGCACCTGACGAAATTCGCCGAGCAGGTCACGCTCCTGGCACGCGGCGAGCGCCTGACGGCCAGCCAGGTGGCAATTGATAAGGTCTTGAAGCCGGGCTCGCGTATCGATGTACGCTACAGCACCGTTGTCGAAGCGTTCGAGGGTGAAAATTCGAAATTAAAAACCGTGCGCATCCGTGATCAAAAGAGTGGTGTGACCAGCGAGCTGCGTCCTCAAGCTGCTTTTCTATTTATCGGTCAGCAGCCCAACTCCGGCTTTGCCAAAGACTTTGTATCTCTGGACCCGTACGGCTATGTGATGACCGGGCATGATTTATTGCACGGAGCGCTACCCGAAGCTACCCGCCCACCCTTCGCCTTCGAGACCCGCACGCCGGGTGTCTTCGCCGCCGGGGATGTGCGCGCCGGCAGCACCAAGCAGCTCGCCTCCGCTGTCGGAGAGGGCGCCGCAGCCGCGCTGAGCATCCGTGAATATCTCAAAGCGATCTGAGATAATCGATTCTGGTTATGGTTTCTGTCAGCGTCATCATCCCTGCATTGGACGAGGCTGGCAACATCGCCCGGCTGGTCGAGGAATGCCGCGCGCTTCACCTCGATCAAGCCGTGCTTTCGGTGCTGGTGGTGGATAATGGCTCCAGTGACAACACCGCTGAAGAAGCTATCGCCGCCGGAGCACAGGTGGTCAACGAGCCGCGCCGTGGCTATGGCTATGCCTGCGCGGCAGGCCTGCGGGCAGCTATCCAGGCGGAGATCGTAGCCTTCCTGGACGGCGATTTCAGCTCCCTACCGGCTGAGATGCCGGTGATCCTGGCTCCCTTGCTGGCAGGCGAAGCAGATCTGGTGCAGGGCTCGCGCGAGCTGGGGGAAATCGTCCCAGGCGCCATGCCAATCCACCAACGAGTGGGCAATCGACTGGCTACGGGAATGATCCGTATGCTTTATGGAGTTCCCATCACGGACTTGGGGCCTTACCGGGCCATCTGGCGCCCGGCGTTGCTGGAGTTGCAGATGCGCGAGATGACCTACGGCTGGCCCACCGAGATGACCGTAAAAGCAGCTCGCCAGGGATTGCGCATCGTGGAAGTCCCGGTCAGCTTCCAGCCGCGCCGCCTCGGCCGTTCCAAGGTAAGCGGCACGCTGCGCGGCTCTCTCCTGGCGGCCTGGTTTATCCTCCGCGTGGCTATCCGCTATGCTTGGTGGGGGAGCAGCCAAAAGGCCAACCGTAGACAGCCTTGAAGATTCTCCTCGGGTTCTTACTCGGACGCACAGGTGGGGTGGTCCTCTTTGCGGGCGCCCTGCTGTTCGCCTGCACGCTTGGCTGGACCCGGCTGCCCAGCCTGATCGGTCCAAACGTGCCCGGTTTCCTGGCGTATTGGCTGCTGGCAGCCATCGCATATGTGCTCGCTGTGCTACGCCTGGAGCGCCACTCTGTCCCGCTCCGGCTGATCTGGGGGTTTGCGTTAATCTTCCGGCTGACCCTGCTTTTCAGCTTCCCCAGCCTGTCGGATGATATCTATCGCTATTTGTGGGATGGCCACCTGTTAAATCTGGGGGTAAATCCTTACGCCTACCCGGTCAACTCGGCAGTTCTGGAGCCTTTCGATACCCCGCTTCGAGCGTTAGTCAATCATAGCTGGATGACTTCGCCTTACCTGCCGGCTGCCCAGCTGCTTTTCGGG
>MGNS01000008.1:0-8475 GCA_001795165.1 Chloroflexi bacterium RBG_16_57_11 | reverse complement strand
TGGATCTTGGAGCCGGATGGCTGGTGATGGATCTGCTGGCGAAGCTCGGCCTGGCGCGCAAGCTCGTCCTGATCTACCTGTGGAATCCACTGGTGGTGGTTGAGTTCGCTCATGGGGCGCACGTCGACGCGTGGATGATCTTCCTGATGATGCTGGCGTTCTGGCTGCTGAGACGTTCAACACAGCCGCTCCTCTCCGCCATCGCCCTGGCAGCCGCTACGCTGACCAAAGGCCTGCCGGCGCTGCTGGCGCCGATATTTCTGCGGCGCTGGGGATGGAAAGGCATGGCCCTTTACACGCTGATGATCATCGGGGCGCTTGCCATCTTCGCTAGCGGTGCAGGCTGGGGGCTGAGCGGCCCGTTGGATGGGCGTGGGGTTTTCGGCGCAATCCGCATCTTTCTGGACCGGTGGAACTACAACGGCGGTCTCTATCATTGGCTGGAAGTCGCCCTGAGCGGGGTCCGAACCCCGGGCGCAGTGCCGGTTGAGCCGGCCACCCAGGGACCGATCCGCATGGCGAAAGCCATCAGCGTCGCCCTTCAGCTTGCGGCAGCCTTGATCGCAGGAGGGCTGGCCTGGCGGCTGGATGCGCCCCAATTGTCCAGCTCGAACAGGCGCATCCTGAGCTTGTTGCGGTTAGCGATGATCCCACTGGGGACATATGTACTTTTCACTCCCACCGTTCATCCCTGGTATGTTGCGATCCTGGTGCCGTTATTGCCCTTCTTCTGGCCTGCCGAAGGGGAAAGCCCGGCGGTGGTGCGCATGGCATGGCCCTGGCTTTACCTGTCCTGCGCAGTCGGCGTATCCTATGTCACCTATCTTGAGCTGGACAATTTTCATGAGCTCTACTGGGTGCGTCTGGTGGAATACCTGCCCTGCTATGCACTGCTGGCTTGGGCAGGGATCTCACAAACATTGAACCGCAACAAATCAATCAAAGAAACTGAAAAGCTGGATTAAAGCTCCCAGGGTATACTTACCCCAGGGTATACTTACCCCAGGGTATACTTACCCCAGGGTATACTTACCCCCATGAACACACCTGCGGAGACACGAGCGCAAATAGAGGCACAAATTACCGAGATCGAGGCGCGCATTGCCGACTGCCAAAGGCGCTTGCCGGCACATTCGATCCCGCCCAGGATGCTCGCCGAGCTGGACGAATTGGACGAACAGCTGGCCGATGCCCGCTTGCGATTGCGCTCATTGGATGACCAGACCTAGGAAGCAAGTATTTATGCAAGCAAAAAGGTGGTTTTAGCCAGAACAAGTCGTCTCCTCTATCAAAGTAAAAATAGCACAAATTCTTGACATTTAACGCTCGGTGTAGTATGCTTATCGAGGAAACAAACTCTATTTTACAGATAGACTTTATAGGTCATATATGAAACTATCCAAGCGCGGCGAATACGGTTTGCGAGCAATGATCGACCTGGCGACTGCCCTTCAGGCCCAAGGCGGCAAGGCCAATGGAAGCGTGGTGCAGATCCGGGAGATCGCCGAACGGCAGCACATCCCGGCGAAGTTCCTGGAGCAAATCCTGCTCACGCTGAAGAACGCCGGATTGTTGCACAGCCGCATGGGCGTAGGCGGCGGTTACTACCTGGCAAAACCTGCCAGCGAAATCAGCCTGGGTCAGATCATACGCGTGTTGGATGGACCCCTCGCACCGATTGGCTGCGTGAGCCAGATGGCTTACGAGCCATGCGGATGCCCGGATGAGCGCACCTGTGGCTTGCGCCTGGTGATGCTCGATGTGCGCAACGCGATCGCCGACCTCCTGGACGGCACCTCCCTGGCGGATGTCAGCCAGCGCGTCGACGTAGCACAA
This sequence comes from Chloroflexi bacterium RBG_16_57_11, assembly GCA_001795165.1. Taxonomy (GTDB): domain Bacteria; phylum Chloroflexota; class Anaerolineae; order Anaerolineales; family UBA4823; genus RBG-16-57-11. Next base: position 6,639 of record MGNS01000008.1, on the reverse strand, counting down.
GCCTTGTTAAAAGACCCGCCAGCCTTGTTCCCGGTTATGGATTGAGCCATTGATCTCGGGTACCGTGCTGGCTGCTGGAGTCGCTTATTCTTTAAGTTGAAAGTATAGTAATATACTAATCTATATAGAATTATATCCAATTTCAATGAGTTGCACTCCGCCCGAGCGCCTCGGCGATCGGCGTAAAAACCGTAAAACCAAAATTTGTGAAACGGAGGCAGATACCATGAAACCTGTGATGCGATTTCTTATGTTCCTGGGGGTATTTACCATGCTCTGGCTGCCCGTGTCAGCCTGCACCGGCCCAGCCGCCGCACCCTCCGGCCAGGAGGCGCCAGCGCAGAGCGGTAACCCACCGCAGTCGCCAGGCGAGCCGGTCAAGCTGATCCTGGGCGCTTACACGACACCGCGCGAAGCTTACCAGGAGCTCATCCCGATCTTCCAGAAGCAGTGGAAAGAGCAGACCGGGCAGGAGGTCGTTTTCGAAGAGTCGTACCTGGGCTCTGGCGCCCAATCGCGCGCCATCGTGGAAGGGTTCGAGGCGGATGTCGCCGCCCTTTCGCTGGCAGCCGATATCGATCGTATCGTGAAGGCCGGGTTGATCACCCACGACTGGGAAAGTGGGCCGACTAAAGGCATGCTGAGCGATTCGGTCGTCTCCTTCGCCGTACGACCGGGCAATCCGAAGGGGATTAAAGATTGGGCAGACCTGGCTCAGCCGGATGTGGAGATCCTGACGCCCAACGTCAAAACCAGCGGCGGAGCGATGTGGAATATCCTGGCGCTATACGGCGCAGCCAGGCGGGGCTTTGTGGACGGCGTGGCGAAAGATGATGAGGCTGCCGCGCAAGACTTCCTGTTGAAGGTCCTGAACAATGTGACCGTGATGGACAAAGGCGCCCGGGAAAGCATCACTAACTTCGAGAAGGGTGTCGGCGATGTCGCCATCACCTATGAGAACGAAGTGCTGGTAGGCCAGAAGGCCGGGCAGAATTACGAGCTGGTCATCCCCCGCTCGACGATCTTGATCGAAAACCCGGTAGCCGTGGTCGACGCTTATGTCGACGAGCACGGAACCCGCCGAGTGGCTGAAGCCTTTGTCAAATTCCTGTTCTCGAAGGAAGCCCAGGAGATCTTTGCAAAGTATGGGCTGCGCTCTGTCGATCCAGAGGTTGCCAAAGCCACAGCCAGCCAATATCCGGCGGTTGAGGACCAGTTCACGATCGAATATTTTGGCGGATGGGCTAGCGCCACCCCGGAATTCTTCGGTGACGATGGCATCTACAACCAGGTGATCAGCCAGTCGCAGAGCCCGAACAAATAAGGATCAGCCGTTTAAGGTAAAATGAGATTACTTCCTGTGTGAATGACCGTAGCGGTGCATGCCACCGCCATTCATACAGGAAATCGACCCGATGATAAGGAGAGCCCTGCGTAGAGCAACGTCATGTCCATTCTTCTCGAGCAACTGACGAAACGTTATGAAGGCCATCCGGTCGTCAATAACATTTCATTAGAGATAAGCGATGGGGAGTTCTTTGTCCTGCTCGGCTCCAGCGGCAGCGGGAAGACCACCATCCTGAGCCTGATTGCCGGACTGACCGCCGCAGACCACGGTCGGGTGCTGCTCCATGGGCGTGATGTCACTTACCTGCCGACGCAGCAGCGGCGGGTAGGTTTAGTATTCCAGAACTACGCACTGTTCCAATACATGACCGTGGCAGATAACGTCGAGTTCGGCCTGAGCATCCGCAAAGTCCCGGCTGCCGAGCGCCGGCGCCGGCGGGATGAGCTATTGGACCTGGTAGGGTTGGCCGGCCTGGGCTCACGCATGCCGCGCCAGCTCTCCGGCGGCCAGCAACAACGCGTGGCGCTCGCCCGCGCGCTGGCTTACCAGCCAGAGGTGTTGCTGCTGGACGAGCCCTTGGGCGCCCTGGATGCCAAAATCCGGGCTGAGCTGCGCCGTAACCTGAAGTCAATTCAACGCAAGCTGGGCATCGCCACCATTTTGGTCACCCATGACCAGGAAGAGGCCTTCGACCTGGCGGACCGCATCGGCGTGATGAGCTTTGGTCGCCTGCTAGAGGTGGGCACACCGGACGAGTTATACCAGAACCCACAAACCGAGTTTGTGGCCTCCTTTCTGGGGTCCGGTAACCTGTTATTGGGAAATATCTCCCAGGAAGGCGTGCGGGTCGGACCGCTGCGCTTCCCGCACACAGAAGATATTCGCCAGATCAGCAGCGAAGGGCGCGTCCAGGTGCTCTTCAGACCGGAAGATGTGGCGCTCGCTCCCACGGCGGAGGCTTTGGACTGTCCGGAGCTGGGCCAGGCAGTGGTCGAAGAGGTCTCTTTCGGAGGCGCCTTCGAGCGATTGCGGCTGCGCCTGCCGCCCATCCCTGGGGTGCGCCCGATCTCGCCGCCAGTGGCCTTCGGCAGCAACTCGATCCTGGTCGAGGCCACTCGCCTGCCCGATCAGGCCAACCGGTTCCCGCTCCAGGCGGGCTCGCGAACCTGGGTCGGCGTTCACCGCATCCACACCCTGGAACACCCCGGGTTGAGCTTCATGATCGTCTCCGACGGCTCGCGGCGGGCCGAGGCGGCAGTTGCGCTGGGCGGACAAATCGCCCGGCTGGCACACGCTCGGGTCACTTTGATCGGTTGCGGTTTGGAGGGCGAAGCCCTGCAGGCTCACTTGCAGGAGGCCCGCAAACAATTAGGCAGCGGGCTGGCTGCGCTGGATGTACAGACCTCCCACAATACACCCGCACAAGCGGTGACCCTGGCGGCTGAGCAGCAGCCCTATGATCTGGTGGTTCTAGGCTTCAACCCGCAGGATGATCTTTCGCTCGCCGAGCAAATATTGCAGGTAGGGGAACATCACCTGTTATTAGTGCCCAACTCCCAACCGGTGCCCGCACAGGCCCTCATCTGCGTGACCAGCGGGGAACCCGGGAAGGATGACGTATTGTTCGCCGGACGGCTGGTGCGTCACCTGGGAGCCGACGCCACGCTGCTTTCTGTAATCCCGGCTTATGATAAAAGCCCTGACCTGCTGAAGCGGACGGAGAACTTCCTGGAAGGCGGCGTTCAATCCCTGTCGATCCTGGGTGTGCCGGCCAAGACAGCCATCCGCACGGGCGTTGCGGCGGAGATGATCGGGGAGGAAGTGAGCCAGGGTGGCTATGACCTGGTGGTGCTGGGGCTCCCGCTGACCAAACCGAACGGAAAGGTCTCGCTCTCGGGCGTTGTCGAGCAGCTTTTGAACAACATCACCGATCGCGCCATCCTGATGGTGCGCTCCCGCTACCTTGGAGCGAGATATTACCCGATCATGGTGAGAGAGCGCGATGAACATAAAAACAGTTCGGCGCGATCCACACAATGAGCACAGTTCAACTTACACAAAAGCCGTCCGAAACAAGGGTCGAGCCGGTATACCGGGCGCCTTTCCCCTGGGGACGGTTAGGGATTCGCGCGGCCGCCTTGAGCTACCTGGTGTTCATGCTGCTTATCCCCCTGGCGGTGATCTTCCAGGACGGGCTGAAGGAGGGTCTTGGCGAATTTTGGGCCCAGGTGACCAATCCGATTGCCTGGAGTGCCCTGATCCTGACGCTCTGGACCTCAGCCGTCATGACCGTGATCAACACGATCATGGGCACCCTGACTGCCTACGTGCTGGTGCGTTACCAGTTCCCGGGCAAGGGGTTACTGAACAGCATTGTTGACCTGCCGCTGGCGATACCGACCCTGGTGACCGGCGTCATGTTGGTGATCTTGTTCGGCCCACAGCAAACCTTGGGCGCCTGGCTGAAGGATGAGCTTGGCTTCTCGATCATCTTCTCCCCGCCTGGCATCATCCTTGCGTTGCTGTTCATCACTTTTCCCTTCGTCGTGCGGGCCGTCCAGCCGGTGCTGATCGATCTGGATCGCACCCAGGAGGACGCCGCCGCCACCCTGGGTGCCAGGGGCTGGACCGTCTTTCAGCGCATTACCTTGCCGTATTTGTTCTTACCGCTGGCCAGTGGCGCTCTGCTGAGCTTTGCCCGGGCGATCGGCGAGTTTGGAGCAATCGTCATTGTCGCCGGAAACATCCCGCTCTATTCCCAGACGGCAGCCGTCTACGTCCTGGGGGAGGTCGAATCGGAGAACCGCCTGGGGGCCAGCGCCGTATCGATGGTGATGGTCGCCATCTCGTTCAGCCTGATCTTGGTCGTCGGTTGGCTACAACGCCGCAGGCTAAAGGATAAGAAATGACTCACAAGGAGATGGACATCACCGGCAACACGCCCAGACCGGTTCCTAGCGCCGGGAGGTGGACCCGCCGCGTGCTGATCGCTGCAGTTTTCATTTATGTCGGCGTCCTGATCCTGGCGCCGATCTGGGCGTTGATCGCGGGCGCATTTGAGGAGGGTATCGGAGCCATCTTGAAGGCGTTGACTCAGCCGGATGTGTTGGAGGCGTTCTGGCTGACTATAAAAATCAGCCTGGTTGTAGTCCTGATCCAGCTCGTGTTTGGCACGCTGGTCGCCTGGGTGCTCGTGCGCGACCATTTCCATGGGCGCGAGTTGATCAACGGGCTAATCGATATGCCTTTCGCCATCTCACCGGTCGTCGTTGGCTATATGCTTATCCTGCTGTTCGGGCGAAACGGCCTGCTGGCGCCCGTGCTCACCGCCCTGGATATCAAAGTGGCCTTTGCCGTTCCCGGGATGGTGCTGGCTACGCTCTTCGTGACGCTGCCCTTCATGATCCGCGAGCTGATCCCGATGCTGGAGGCTTTTGGCGTCCAACAAGAGCAGTCGGCAGCGACCATGGGGGCCAGCAGCTGGCAGATATTTTGGAGGATCACCCTGCCGGCGCTGCGCTGGGGGATCATTTATGGCGTCTCGCTGACCTTTGCCCGGGCGCTGGGCGAGTTCGGCGCCGTGCTGGTGATCGGAGGCGGAGTCCAGGGGCGCACCGAGACGGCGACCTTGTTCATCTACCGTGCCCTGGACGAGCGCCAATACGTAGGAGCATACAGCGCCGCGCTGGTGTTGGGGGTGCTCTCGTTGGCGCTGGTGGTCGGCACGAATCTGCTGCGCCGGCGTGAGGTAAACCGAAGCTAAGTCCAGATTTCGCGGCAGCGTAGCAACGTCTGCAATTGCCAGGCTTCGTATGCTGGCTGAGGATGCCCGCATTTTCTTTCCAGATGTATAATAATATTTAAGATGTTGAAACGCTTCTGGCTGTGGATGTGGGTGATCCTGGCGTTCTTTTCGCCGGTTCAGGCACAGGGAGAAGGGCCGCTGGTGCTGGTCCTCACGGCAGATGGGCCGTTGACTCCTGCGATGAAGGAATACCTGATGCGCGGCATCGAGATGGCTGAGCGCCGCCAGGCTGAAGCGCTCATTTTCCAGCTCGATACCCCAGGCGGCAGCGTGGACCTGATGACCGAGATGGTCCAGGTGATACGCGCCAGCACCGTGCCGGTGATCGTCTACGTTTTCCCGCGCGGGGCCATGGCCGGCAGCGCAGGCACGGTGATCACCCTGGCCGGGCATGCAGCCGCAATGGCTCCGGAGACGGCGATCGGCGCAGCCAGCCCGGTCGGCTCGCAAGGCGAAGATCTTGGCGAGACGATGGAAGCCAAGGAAAAGAACATCCTCAAAGCCACCGTTCGCTCACTGTCAGAGCGACGCGGCGCAAGGGCAGTGGAGCTGGCCGAGAAAACCATCGAACAGGCCGAGGCAGTTTCAGCGACAGAAGCCCTGGAGATTGGCCTGATCGATTTTATCGCTGACGATATAGATCACCTCCTGGTCCAGCTTGACGGGTTTGAAGTAACGACCATCGCAGGAGAGCAAACCCTGCAAACCCAGGCGGCGGAGGTCCAATACGTGGACCTGCTGTTCATCGAGCGGCTGTTAGGCGTTTTGACCAACCCGACCGTGGTCTTTCTCCTGCTCACCATCGGGGTGCAGTCGCTCCTGATCGAGCTTTCCAGTCCGGGCGGATGGGTGGCCGGGTTCATCGGAGTGGTCTGTTTAGCGCTTGCGGCTTATGGCCTGGGTGTGCTGCCGGTGAACTGGTTTGGCATCATCTTCCTGATCACGGCCTTTGTGCTGTTCATCCTGGATATCAAGGCTCCAACACACGGCGCGCTGACCGCCGCGGGGGTGATTTCATTAATCGTTGGCAGCCTGGTGCTGTTCAACACACCCGAAACCCCCAGTTTCCAGCGCGTGCCGGTGCCGTTGATCATCGGGACCTCCATCGCCAGCGGGGCTTTGTTCTTCGCAGTCGTGATGTTCGCCGTTCGCGCGCAACACACACCGGTGCGCATGGGAGCGGAGAGCATGGTGGGGCGCGTCGGGGTTGCGCGCAGCGATCTGCGACCGAACGGTCTGGTGCAATTGGGCGGCGAGCAGTGGTCGGCGGAGCTGGCGCCCGATCAGGAAGTCATCGAAAAAGGGACCCGGGTGGAGGTGGTAACCGTCCAGGGCCTCAAGCTGATCGTTCGCAAATCCAGCGAGTGAGCGGTGCGGACGACGGCCTACCGCTATCCGGGTGAGCAGGCGATCCTGCTGGCGACGCTGGCGCTGGTCGGCGGCGTGATTGCCCTGACCGCCGCGGCCACGGTGTGCGCCAGCGTGC
>MGNS01000007.1:75174-78656 GCA_001795165.1 Chloroflexi bacterium RBG_16_57_11 | reverse complement strand
GTGGGAAGAGCAGAAGCCCATCGATGAAGGGACACCGCTCGAGTTCATCGATAACAGCTTGACCGAGGGGTGGTCGTTTGAAGTCCAGGCTGGAGGCGTGCTGCACCTGTTGACCGATGGAGAAATTTTCGGCTGGCGGCGGCCGGAGACCAGGCGGCGGGCACGGCCAGTAGCCGAAGCGCCAGAAGCGGGTTACACCGATCTGCAATTCGAGGATTACGTGGTACACGTCGATCACGGCATCGGGCGTTATCTAGGATTGGTGCGTAGAGCAATCGATGGCGTGGAACGGGAATACCTGACCGTGGAGTATGCCGATGAAGCGCAGTTGTTTGTACCGATCCACCAGGCAGACCGGTTGACGCGCTACGTCGGGCCAGATAATCGGACCCCTACACTGAGCCGGCTTGGAAGCACCGAGTGGAAAGGTACCAAGTCACACGTCAAAGAAGCAGTAAAGGAAGTAGCCGAGGAGCTGCTGGAGCTTTACGCCAAGCGCAGCGTAGTAAGCGGGTATTCGTTCGCAGAGGACAGCACCTGGCAACAAGAGCTGGAAGCCAGCTTTCCCTATATCGAAACGGATGATCAGACGCGGGTCATCGCGGAGGTCAAGCGGGACATGCAGTCGAAACGGCCGATGGACCGGCTGATCTGCGGGGATGTTGGCTATGGAAAGACGGAAGTAGCTTTACGGGCGGCGTTCAAAGCGGTCATCGATAACAGGCAGACCGCCATCCTGGTACCGACCACGGTGTTGGCGCAGCAGCACTACAACACCTTCAGCCAGCGATTAGCGGCCTTTCCGGTGACGGTAGAGATGCTATCACGATTTCGCACAGCCCAACAACAGCGGGAGATTCTCGCGCGCCTGGAAAAAGGCCAGGTGGACATTTTGATTGGCACCCATCGCCTGTTGTCATCCGATGTAAAATTTAAAGATATGGGGTTGCTGATTATTGATGAGGAGCAACGCTTCGGTGTAACGCATAAGGAAGCGCTGAAGAAGATGCGCACAGAAGTAGATGTGCTCACACTGACCGCTACCCCCATCCCGCGTACGCTGTACATGGCGTTGAGTGGTGTGCGAGACATATCGACGATCAACACGCCGCCGGAGGAGCGACTGCCGATTGTGACCCACGTCGGGCCGTACTCGCCGAAGCTGGTGAAACAAGCGATCCTGCGCGAATTGGAGCGCGGCGGGCAGATCTTTTTCGTCCACAACCGGGTGCAGACGATCGGCGCCATGTTATCGCACCTGAAGCAGCTCGTCCCAGAAGCGCGCATCGTTGTGGCTCATGGGCAAATGGCGGAGACTGAGCTGGCGCACCGGATGGAGGAGTTCTCGCAGGGCGAGGTGGATATCCTGCTGAGCACATCCATCATCGAATCGGGGCTGGATATCCCGAACGCCAATACGTTGATTGTAGATCGGGCGGATACATTCGGTCTGGCGCAGCTTTACCAGCTGCGCGGGCGTGTGGGCCGCGGGGCGCAACGCGCTTATGCTTATTTCTTCCGGCATAACCGCAAGTCGCCAACCTACGAAGGTCGCCAGCGGCTGGAGACGATTGCCGAGAACACGCAGCTCGGCGCGGGATACTCGATCGCGATGCGCGACCTGGAGATCCGCGGCACGGGCGACATCCTGGGGACGCGGCAGCACGGGCACATCGCGGCGGTTGGATTTCACCTGTACACGGCGTTACTGGCGGAGGCGGTGCGGCGGATGCGGAAAGAGCAAGGACTGCCTGCACCGCCGATGCCATCGACCCTCAACCTGCAGCTCAACCCGGTGAACGTAGAGCTACCGCTGCCGGTGGCCATCCCGGCGGATTACGTGGCAGATAAGAACGTCCGGCTGGGGCTGTACCGGCGAATGGCGGACATGCGCTCGTTAGCCGAGCTGGACGCTCTGACGGAGGAGTTCCAGGATCGTTTTGGACCACCGCCACCATCCGTGACAAACTTGCTCTACCAGCTCAAGGTCAAGCTGCTGGCAGAGCGCGCCGGCCTGGCTTCGATTGGGGTAGAAGGCAAGCAAATCGTTCTGCGCTATCCCGAGGGCGTGATACCCGAGGATTTACCTGACCTCGGACCCCACATACGCGTGGGTAAGGTGGCACTGTGGCTGGGTTTCACCGAATTGGAGGGTTGGATGGAGTACCTGTTTGATATCTTGCAAAAGCTGCAGACAATCGAGGCTGTCACAACCCCGGCGTAAACCGGGCTATCCAGGTTCGAGAAAAAAACCGTCGCATCCATGATGTTTCCAGCAGGCATCCCTTTGTCAAAGCGCATATTTGACCTGACCGTGACGAGCGCCAGTCTGGTGATTTTCTGGCCGATCTTGCTGCTGATCGCCCTGGCAGTGCGGCTGGCGCATGGCTCGCCGGTGCTTTTCACACAAATCCGACCGGGTTATCTGAGCAAGCCGTTTAAAATCTACAAGCTCCGTACGATGACGGACCGGCGCGACGCACAAGGCAACCTACTGCCCGACGCAGAGCGGATCACCCGGCTGGGGCGCTTCCTGCGCGCCACGAGCCTGGATGAGCTTCCCGAGCTGTTCAACGTGCTGCGCGGGGAGATGAGCCTGGTTGGGCCGCGCCCTTTGCTGATGCAATACCTGACCCGCTACACCCCGGAGCAGGCCAGGCGCCATGCTGTGCTGCCAGGCATCACCGGCTGGGCTCAGGTGAACGGGCGAAATGCGCTCACCTGGGAAGACAAGTTCCGCCTGGATGTGTGGTATGTCGAGAATTGGTCTTTCTGGCTCGACCTGCGTATCCTGGGGACGACTTTGGTCAAGGTGATCAAGCGTGAGGGGATCAGCCAGCCAGGCCATGTCACGGCGGAGGAATTTATGGGCAGCGAAGCCCAAGAGGTTGAGTAAGAAAAGTGCCATCCACTGAAGAGCTTTATACCGGTTTATACAGGATCCGCCGCTTCGAGGAAACCGTGCTGGAGAATTTCCCAAAGGGAGTATTTTACGGCACCACGCACACCTACCTGGGGCAGGAAGCGGATGCGGTTGGTGTGCTGCAAGCCCTGCAAGCCGAGGACATCGTGTTTAGCAACCATCGCTGCCACGGGCACTTCCTGGCTTACGGCGGCTCGGCGCGCGCTTTGTTCGCCGAGCTGATGGGCAGGGCAACCGGGGTTTGCGGCGGGCGCGGCGGCTCGCAGCACCTGCACTGGCGCAACTTCTATTCCAACGGGGTGCAGGGCGGGATAGCGCCCATCGCAGCCGGCATGGCGCTGGCGGAAAAGCTCAAAGGCAGCCGGGCGGTGACGGTAGCGTTCCTGGGGGATGGCACGCTTGGCGAGGGTGTGTTATACGAGGCGCTGAATATGGCATCGTTGTGGAGAGCGCCGATATTGTTTGTGCTGGAAAACAATCGCATCGCCCAGACGACACCGATCGAGCTGGCGGTGGCAGGCAGCCTAATGGGCCGCCTCCAGGCGTTCAACATTCCCGC
>MGNS01000007.1:73974-75114 GCA_001795165.1 Chloroflexi bacterium RBG_16_57_11 | reverse complement strand
CGAAGTGCGCCTGGAGGTTGCGCCACGCGCCTTGATCCTTCAAACCTGCCGCTTCGGTCCGCATTCCAAAGGCGACGACACACGCCCGGTTGAGGAAGTCGAGCGGATGCGCCGGGAGCGCGACCCGCTGACCCTCCAAGCCGCCCGCCTGGATCCTGTCAGACAGGTGAACATCGAAGCCAGCATCAATGACGAGATTCAACAGGCTTTTCAGCTGGCCCTGGCAGATCCTTATCCTGTGCCCTGATTCCTACCGATGCCTACAGTCCTGGATTCTCTCAATGCGGCTTTACATCAGGCGCTCGCTCGCGACCAGCGAGTGATCGTAATCGGTGAAGATGTTCTCGATCCCTACGGCGGCGCGTTTAGAGTCACACGCGGGCTCTCGCAGGCTTACCCGAACCAGGTCATCACGACACCCATCTCGGAGGCGGGGATTGTTGGTGTAGGGTCCGGGATGGCGTTGCGCGGTATGCGGCCGGTAGTGGAGATCATGTTTGGGGATTTCCTGGCCCTGGCCGCCGACCAGGTGATCAACCACGCAGCAAAGTTTCGTTTTATGTACAATGACCAGGCACGCGTTCCACTGGTGATCCGCACGCCGATGGGTGGCCGGCGGGGCTACGGCCCCACACACAGCCAGACTCTGGAGAAGCACTTCCTGGGCGCACCCGGGTTGCGCATCCTGGCTCCATGCGCAATCGACCAACCAGGGGAGCTCTTGCTTGGGGCGATCTTCGAAGACGACGATCCGGTGCTGTTTGTCGAGAATAAGCTGCTCTACCTGCTACCAGTTCAGGATCCAGCGGTGAGCGAGGAGGTCATTATCGAACGATCGATCATCCCTGGCAGCTATGCTCCAAGTTACCGGCTCAACGTGCGTGGTGCGCCGCCGCCAGCGTTGACGCTGACGACGTACGGTTATATGGTGGAGCTGGCGCGCCAGGCGATGCTGCGCCTGGCTTATGAGGATGAAATCTTCGTTGAGATCGTAGCTCCCACCCAGCTGGCGCCTTTCAAGCTGGATGCGCTGTGGGCTTCGGTGAACCGCACGGGCTGCCTGGTGACTGTCGAAGAGGGGACGCATGATCTTGGATGGGGGGCGGAGGTGTTGGCGCGGGCGGCAGAAATGTTCGGGCC
>MGNS01000007.1:66573-73963 GCA_001795165.1 Chloroflexi bacterium RBG_16_57_11 | reverse complement strand
GCCTCCAGACGGCTGGCAGCTTTGAACCAGTCTGTACCCGCCAGCGGAGCACTTGAGAAGACCGCCCTGCCTTCGGTCGCTAATCTCGTTGATACCTGCCGCGAAATTGCACATCAATAAGAGATATGCATTCGGGGATATAATTGGTTGCCAACTTTATATCTTTATGAATAATCTTATCCCGAGGACTTAACCATGCCCAGCAGCCCAGCAACGCCAGCTTCACCGGAATCATTGCATTGCCCGACCTGCGGCGCCTCGTTGTCTGTTCCAGATGACACCGCTACTGTTCGCTGCGAATATTGCGGGAGCACTGTGCTGGTACCGCCGGAATATCGCGTGCCTGAGCAGCCGGCGCCGGACTCGGCTGAACAACCGGTGGTCATCCTGGTCTCCGGCCTGGAGGAGCCGCAAACAACCGACTTCAACCAGGCACGAAAGCACAGCTCGCCCTCGATCGCCGTCGTAACCGGCGTTCTGGTGCTCATCTGTGTGGGAGTTGGGATCGTTGCTGCCATCCTGGCGGCTGCAGGGGCATTCACGACAGCTTCGGTTGTCAACCAATCGATCAACGAGGCGATCAATCAGGCAGCTACCCGGCCGGCTTTCCCGACTGAGATAGTGCTGGCACTTCAGTCCGCCACACCCAGCCCCAACCCAGACTATAGCTTTGGGCTGCAATTTGGCGCCGAAGGCACGGGGCCAGGGCAAATGGATGACGCACGCTTCCTGGCAGTCGATCCGAGCGGGAATATTTATACAGCCGAGTTTCAGGATGGCCGCGTGCAAAAATTTGACACGGAAGGTAAATTTCTACGGCTCACCAACGTCGAGCCGGATGATTCGGATTACACCACTATCTCTGATTTGGCCAGCGATTACAATGGACGGCTGCTGGTTGCCAGGCGTGGGGACCTCCTGATTTACATTGCAGCAGACGGCACGCTGGCCGGCACAATACCCGGCAAATTTGCCGATACCAGGTACAGTGCAGTGGCAATCGATCCGGCCAACATGATCTACGCCCTACACACCTCGGCCGGGGAGCTCGACCTGATCAAGCTCGATCCCAATGGGCAGGTGCTGTGGCGCAAGCCGCAAATCACAGAAGGCCTGGTCAAGAACACACAAATATCAAGCGTGCGTCGGCTTGCGGTGGATGGGCTGGGAAATAGCTACCTGCTGGATGACGCCCAGAATCAGGTCTATCAGTTCGACGCGGCGGGTAACTTCGTCGACCGCTTTGGCACCAAGGGCGATGGGCCAGGGCTGTTGGACAATCCGGAAGATCTGGTTGTGGATGGACGGGGACGGATCTACATCCTCGATCAGGATGGCATCGAGATATTCGACAACGGCGGCGCCCATATCAAGCTAATCCCAGACGATTACGAAGGCCATGCCTTCGATATCAAGCTCGATCTGCAAGGCAACGTGTACATTATCACCAACGCGCCGCAAGTATACAAGCTGAGTGTCAACCTGGGAGAGTAATACCGCCCTATGCCAACACTGGTCACCATCCCACTTCTCAATCCAAACGAGCCAGAAGCGCTCCTGGCTACGCTGCACGTACAGGAAGGACAACACGTCGCAGCCGGCGACCTTCTATGCACGCTGGAAACGACCAAATCCGCCGCGGATTTACAAGCGGAGCAAGCCGGCTTTGTGGTCGGCCTGCGCAGCCAGCAGGGGCGAACGGTTTACGCCGGGGAAGCACTGTGCTATCTGGCAGAGGCGCCGGACTGGACTCCGCCAGGGAAACAGACGGATTCGGTCCTGGAGGCACAATCGTCAAGCATCGAATGGACCAAGCCGGAAGGCCTGCGGATTACCCAACCGGCCCTGGCCCTGGCACGCCAGCTAGGCGTTGAGCTGGAGCGGCTGCCAACCGACCGGCTGGTGACGGAGAGCGTGGTGCGTAGTTTGCAAGAGACCAGGCCGGACCTGGCTCCGCCTGCCAGCGCCTTCGAGGCGCTGAGGATCGTCGTGTATGGCGGCGGCGGGCATGGAAAAACGCTGATCGAGATGCTGCGGCGATTGGGCAGCTACCAGATCACCGGCGTCATTGACGACGGCCTCCCCACTGGCACGACCATTCTCGGGACAACTGTGCTGGGCGGGGCAGATGTGTTGCCTGATTTGTACAAGCAGGGAGTGCGCCTGGCAGTTAACGCGGTAGGCGGGATTGGCAACCTGGCGATCCGGCTGCAGGTCTTCCACCGCCTGGCTGAGGCTGGTTTCGTCTGCCCGGCAGTGGTCCACCCCAGCGCGGTGGTAGAAGCCAGCGCAGCCCTATCGCCAGGCGTGCAGGTTTTCGCCCAGGCCTATGTAGGCAGCGACGCCAAAGTGGGCTTCGGCGGGATTATTAATACCGGAGCCATCCTCTCGCACGATTGCGTGTTGGGCGATTACGTCAACATCTCGCCCGGAGCCATCCTGGCCGGGGAGGTGCAGGTCGGCTCCGGGGCGCTGGTGGGGATGGGCGCTACGATAAATCTTCAGGTAAAGATCGGTTCCAGGGCGCGCATCGGCAATGGTGCCACCGTCAAGGCGGATGTGCCTGAAAATGGTGTTGTTCGAGCGGGAAGCATCTGGCCTGCGTAAGGCGAGCAGAATAAAAGGAGAACAAATTGCCCCCTGATCCTTTAGTTCCTATGTCATCTCCTGACCTGACCGACCTCGAACGCCAGGCGGTGGCGAGGGTGCTGCAAACGCCAAACCTGAGCATGGGCGAAGAAATCCAGAGTTTCGAAGCAGCCTTCCGCCAGCATACCGGCTGGAAGCACGCCATCGGGGTGAATTCCGGCACTGCCGGGCTGCACCTGTGCGTGCGGGCGGTGGGCGTAAGCGAAGATGACCTGGTGATTACCACCCCGTTTTCGTTCGTGGCTTCGGCCAACGTGCTGCTGTTCGAACGCGCCGTGCCGGTGTTCGTCGACGTCGACCCGATCACCGGCAACCTCGATCCACAAGGGTTGCTGCAGGCCGTAACAGAGATCGGCAATGGGGGTGAAGCCGGGAAGGCATGGCTGCCGCGCACGGGTTACAATGGCTCGGGGAAGCTAAAGGCGATCCTGCCGGTGGATGTGTTCGGCCAGCCGGCGGATTACGACCCAATCCGGAAGGTCGCACAAGAACATGGCCTGGTGATCATCGAAGACGCGTGCGAGGCGCTGGGGGCGGAGTATAAGGGGCGAAAAGCTGGCACGCTGGGCGACCTGGGGGTGTACGCGTTTTACCCCAACAAACAAATTACGACCGGCGAGGGCGGGCTGATTGTCACCGATGACGATCAAGCTGCCACCTTGATGCGCGCCCTGCGCAACCAGGGCCGCGCCCCCGGCGATACCTGGCTGCAACACACCCACCTGGGCTACAATTACCGCCTGGACGAGATGAGCGCGGCGTTGGGCCGGGTGCAAATGAGCCGGCTGGACGAGCTAATCACCAGGCGCGAACGCGTGGCGGATTGGTACAACCAGCGCATCGCCGAGATCCCTGGCGTCGAGTCGCCGCAACTGGCAACCCCTACCACGCGCGCCTCGTGGTTCGTTTACGTGGCGCGCTTCGCCCCCGGCATAGACCGCGATCGGGTCGCCGGGGCGCTGGGCGAGCTGGGCATCCCGGCGCGACCCTATTTCCTCCCAATCCACCTGCAACCGTACATGGTGGAGCGTTTTGGCTACCAGGAGGGCGACTTTCCAGTCACCGAGGACCTTGGGCGGCGAGGGCTGGCGCTACCGTTCTCCGGCATAATGAGCGAAGCACAGGTGGACCAGGTGTGCCGCGCGCTGGTCCAGGCCTTAAAAGCAAACTAAATTCTACATTCCCCAAATTCAGGAGGCAAACCGATGAACGTCGCCATGTGGCGTAAAGCTTTGCGGGTGATCCCACACGTCAGCAAGGAGGAGTGGGAGCGCCTGGATGTGATTTCCAGGTGGCTGATCTCCACCCGGGCAGCCGTACTGATCATGACCTTCCTTTCCACGGCGATTGCTGGCATCCTGGCAATCCAGAGCGGGAGTTTCAACTTCTGGTACTGGCTGTTGGTCACGATAGGATTGATCATGGCGCACGCCACCAATAACCTGCTCAACGATTACACGGATTACGTGCGCGGCGTCGACCAGGACAACTATTACCGCGCCCAGTACGGGCCGCAGCCACTGGTACACAGGCTGCTGACCAAGCGGCAATTGCTGACTTATGCGGTGGTGACCGGCTTGATCGCCCTGGCCTGCGGGGCGATCCTGGTGTATGCGCGCGGTGGTTTGACCCTGCTACTGCTCGGGCTGGGGGCGTTCTTTGTGTTGTTCTACACCTGGCCGCTCAAGTATATCGCCCTGGGCGAGCTTGCTGTGCTGATCGTGTGGGGGCCGCTGATGATCGGCGGAGGCTATTATGTGATCACCGGCGCCTGGGATTGGAACGTAGTCATCGCCGGGCTGCCGTATGCGCTGGGCGTCACGGGAGTGATCTTCGGAAAGCACATCGACAAGCTCGGGATGGACAAAGACAGGCAGATCCACACGTTACCGGTGCTGCTGGGTGAAAAGATATCTCGGGTTGTTATGGTAGGGATGCTGATCTCGCAGTATCTGTCGACCCTTTATCTGGTCATCACGGGCTTTTTCACACCGGTGATGCTGATCGTGCTCGTAGCGCTGCGCACGCTGGCCAGGGTGTGGCCGATGTTTCGTGGCCCCAAGCCCGCCGAAAAGCCGGCGAATTATCCAGATGTTTGGCCGAACTATTTCGTTGCGGCAGCCTTCTTGCACAACCGCGAGTTTGGCCTGTTCTACCTGCTTGGGTTGATTGTGGATACACTGGTCAAAGTCCTGTTTTAATAATGATGATCAGCGGCCGGTAAACCGCTGATCATCATTTGCCCATCCGGATCTGAATCGCTGTATGATTACTTCATAAGGCGAGGCGCCACTAACACCCTCAACGCCTGGTACTGGCCATTCCCAAGGTCTTTGGCTCCGACCGCCACCGCCATGCCAGCTTTCAGCTCTTCCAGGCTACCGACAAGGCTTCGGCGACTGAGAAAGCGGGTTTCTGAGGTCACCCGAAAGGTGAGCGCCTCAGCCTGGCGAGTCTGGATGGTAAAGGAGTCCGCATCGACCGCGGTTACCTTGCCAAGGAAGCGCCGATCGGCCGGAAAGCCCGCCCGTACGGCGATGGCCAGCAGGTCTCCATTTGGCTGTTTCTCGGTCACGGCCTGGGCCAGCATACCCACCTGCAGCTCAGCCAGCCCGGTCACCTGGCCGCGGTATTTTGTGCTCGCGTCCACCTTGACGGTGATCGGCTGACCGTCTTTGTTTTCCAGGGTGAAGGAATTACCAGGCACATCTACGCCGGTCAGCTTGCCACGCACCCCGGCCCAATTTTCCGGGTCGAAATCTTCCGGCAGGATGATCACCAGGCGTGCCAGGCGTGGCGCACTGCCAGAACGGACAACCGCTACCGCTACCCAGCCGCCAGTTTGCAGGTCTTCTGCCGAAAGATCCTGCCTATCGGGGTTTGTGAATCGCGTGGTTTCATCAAAGCGAAAGGTGCGTTCCTGTCCGGCCCGGGTCTGGATGGTAAATTGGTCCGCCTCAATGGCCGTCACCTGGCCGAGCACACCCGGCAGCCTGCGTGGGCGGGGCCGGGGAATACCAGCCTGTGCGGCAACGTCTGAGTACCCCCAGACGCCGGCCGTCAGGGCGAGCAACAAGGCTATGGTGAAAGGGACTAGAAATTTCTTAGACATGATGTACCTCCATTTTAGTATAGCATGTGCGTTTCGAGCTTGCCGAATTTGACCTCTCGATCTGAACTAAGGATAACCGGCCAGCGTAAACGCCACGGTACATGCATGTAAAATGATTGTAAAATGTAAAAAAACTACTCAAAAACCAATTCTTCGCGCCCGGCGAGCTTATCCTGGATGCGCTCGACCACGATATCCAGGTGAGGCGCCTTGTGGACGAAATCCAGGTCATCGGTGCGAATGGTCAGCACCGGACAGATATCGAACGTGCCCAGCCAATCGTCGTAGAACGACTCCAACAGAGCCAGGTATTCGGCCGTGATGCCGCCTTCGATCGCCCGGCCGCGGCGGCGGATGCGCTCGAACAGCACCTTGACCGGGGCGCGCAGGTAAATGAGCAAATCCGGAGGCGGCAGCTTCGCCACGATCAAATCGAATACGGAGCGATAGGCCAGGTAATCGCGCTCGTTGAGATTACTCATATGGTGCAGGGCGCGGGCAAAGATATAGGCGTCTTCATAGATACTACGGTCCAGGATGGCGGATTGCGGGGATTTAGCCAGCTCCAGGTACTGCCGGGCGCGATGGCCGAGGAAAAATATTTGCAGATGAAATGACCAGCTATGCATATCGGCATAGAAATCGGGCAAATACGGGTTATCCGCCACAGACTCGAAGGCGGCCTGCCAGCCCAGGCGCCCACCCAGACGCTCGGTCAGGGAGGTTTTCCCGGCGCCGATATTCCCTGCCAGGACGATCATGTGTTTGGCCATTGGTTGTCCTTATTCGTGGGGTGATTAGCTGGTTTACTATAACATAGCGGTTGGGTTTGTACAAGCTTGCGCCTGCGGTTATAATTCTAGCCATGAAATATTTCAAAGAAGCTCTCTCAATTATACGAGATACCTACCTGGGCTGGGTGCAGGCAAATGGCTTCATGCTGGCCGCGGCTCTTTCATTCTATACCATCTTTTCTCTGGCGCCGTTGCTGGTGGTGGCGGTTTCCTTTGCGGGGATGGTTTTTAGCGAAAGCGCGGTCACTGCTCGGCTGGTCAAAGAGGTATCCACGGTGGTCAGCCCGCAGACCGCCATCGCATTACGCACATTATTGGAAAACGGGAACTTCCCTAAAGCGAGCGGCGTGGCAACCTCGGTGGGAGTAGTCGTTACGCTGTTCGGCGCATCGATCATCTTTGTCCAGTTGAAAAAAGCCATTAATATCCTGTGGGGCATCGCGCCGCACCCCAAACACGGGCTTTTCGTCACGCTTAGAACTCACTTCTTGTCCTTCCTGATGGTCTTTGTGGTCATCCTGATGCTGCTGGCGCTGATGGTCGTCAGCACCATGCTGGTTTCGATCAACCAGTTTCTGCAATTTCTACCGCCAACGCTGGTCGAGGAGCTGCCCGAGGCCGATTTCAGCCTGGCGTTTCTCGGCTTCCTGGCCCTGTTCCTGATCATCTTCAAGATGCTGCCGGATGCGAAAACCGCCTGGCGCGATCTCCTGATCGGTGCGGCGACCACCTCGCTGCTGTTCACCATCGGAGGTTTTCTGTTTGGCGTCTATCTGGGAAATGTGGCGTTATTCAGCGCCTATGGCGCCACCGGCTCGGTGATCCTGATTTTAGT
>MGNS01000007.1:65935-66537 GCA_001795165.1 Chloroflexi bacterium RBG_16_57_11 | reverse complement strand
AGCCAAGCTCACCCAGGTGCTGGCCAATCGTTACGGATCGCAGGTAGTGCCATCCAGGAGGGCCGCCCGCATCACCCACCGGCTGGACTTCGATCACGATGTCCAGCCCCCGATCCAAAACCGCACCACCAAATAGAAATCACACCGCCAGCGTTATTCAGTCCCCGCAGAAATCG
Source organism: Chloroflexi bacterium RBG_16_57_11 (assembly GCA_001795165.1). Taxonomy (GTDB): domain Bacteria; phylum Chloroflexota; class Anaerolineae; order Anaerolineales; family UBA4823; genus RBG-16-57-11. The sequence continues at coordinate 66,361 of MGNS01000007.1, read as the reverse complement.
CTCGAATATAGCGCTCGGCAGACCGGCGCACCGCCGCCTTACCGTCTTGCGGTATGAGGCGCTCCCACCAGCCTCCATAGATGCGGTCGAACGGATAGGGCTCCACAGCCGCGACGATGCGCTCGACCGTGATGGCCGGCAATGGGATCAGATTTGGATAGCTGTACATAAAGCTGACATGGCGCCGGTCGGGCACGACGGTGATGGTATCCCCGCTCAACAAGGCGCCTTTTCCGGCCGCCCCGCCGGGCCAATGCAGCACCGTGCTGCCCGGAAAATGCCCGCCGCAGCGGATCAGGGTCAGGCCGTCCCATAGGGGATAAGCCTCGCCCGGCCAGAAAACGACCGCCGGATCGGGGCGCATGACCCACCGGCGGTCGTCGGCGTGCAGGTAGACCGGCGCATCGAAGGCCCGGCTCCACTCGA
>MGNS01000007.1:60197-65907 GCA_001795165.1 Chloroflexi bacterium RBG_16_57_11 | reverse complement strand
GATGGCGATGGCCGAGAGGCCTCCGAGCGCGCGCACCGCCTCGATCGTGGCGTCGTCGAGCAGGCTGATGCAATCCCACAAGACGTTCCCGCCCGGCGTCTGCACCAGCAAGGCGCGCTGGCCGATGGCGAAGGGTGGAGTGGTGCCGATGCCGGTCAGGCCGGGCTCAAGCGGGCGGATTTCATTGGTGTGAGCCTGTTGCAATTCGGCCAGGGTGGTCCATTCCTGGCCGTCGAAGCCGACGTACTGGCGCTGGTCCAGGCAGATGGGACAGGCGGCGGGTGGCTGGGAGGAGGCGGGGAACTGAGTGCCGCAGGTTTTACAGATGAAATGCTGTAGTAACTCGCTCATGATTACCTCAATCTACCGACTAGAGATGGTCGTCCTATTCTAATACATATTACAAGCGATTAAACAAAAAGAGCAGCCTGCCATTCGACAAGGTTGCCCTTTATCTCAATTTACATAATGTCCAGTCAGCGTTAACTGAATGTCTTTGCGTGGCTCCTGTATTGAAATTGAGTTGACATCTCTGGTTACGTCAAATTATTCCAATCCGAATCAATTAATTGAAAACCTTAGGGTTACTGTAGCCTTTTCTGTATTTCTTCTATTACTCGCTTTCCTCGCATATCAATAAATTTTTCAAAATCATCGACCCATACACCATAATCATCCAGACTGTCAATAAGATGGGTCTTCATAGTCTCTTCGATTTCAGGGTTTTCATCCATGAATTCGGACATATATTCACTCGGCGGCTTTGAGCGTATTTTGTTTTTATTCAAATGATCGTCTACTATCGTGATGTTGAGTATCGAGTTTGCCTTCCAATCTGGAACATCATGTTTCTTTAGGTAGCTTCTTGGGAAAAAGTGATGATAATTCTTGCTATTTGTGGATTTTAACCATGAATTGTCTAAAGTTATTGGGCTGTTTCTGTCAAATGAGTGAGGAGTGGAATACGTAAATAGGCATAACATCGCCTTGCAAAATGAATCGCTGGTGCTAAACCACTTCCAACGAATATCATCCAATGTTAATTGAATTTCTTCCCCGCGATATGAGGGAGCATTTCCTTTCAAAATTTCATCAATTCGGACCAAATCTTGAGCTACTTTATTTTCTAAACCAGATGAATACCGGTTACTTAGTGATACCCACCAAAAGTATTGGTTAAGCAACTGCTCCTGTTTTACGTTCGGTTTTTGATCAAAATTTTTGACAAAGAAATAAGTGAAAGGAATTAGCAGAGCATTGTATGGTAGTAATTGTGAAACGGTGACACGCAATTTTGATCGAAGATAATCAACTGCGCTAAAAATCCCAGCCTTAACCCAGTCCCAAGCCGCAATAAAATCATCTCGGCTTACTTTCAAAATATCTTTACGTCTGATTTGATTGAAATAGTAAGCCGAAACACATTGAAGAATCGTTGATGGAGGAATAGTGTCATAATCCGCATCCTTAAGGCCTTTTTCATTTCCACCTTCAATCAATTGTTTGTATTCATTTGCAAGGTCGAATCCACTTTCTGGGTCATAAGTTTTTGCGACCATGATTTCAAATAATGTCAACTCGGTGCCACTTGTATTAATTCGGGTGAACACTTCACAAGCAAAATCAATTGGGTAATCAGGGATAATTATTGTGGAGAAATCATAACCTGTCAGTCTTTTACGATACATATCGATTTTTTCAAGATGATCAGGATAATTTTGTGCAAACTCCGTCACTGTGCCATTCAGCAGTGTATATACAGAAATATATCGAGCATCTGAAGGCGGTTCTATCGTAACAACTTGATCATCTACATCTGGGTTTACATCCAAGTTGATTGATAATTGTTTGTAATCGATTACTTGCCCCTCTTTATTAAACACTGCACCTTTTCTGACCGCATAAAGTGATGTAATTCGCTGTTGACCATCAAGCACATAATAAGCTGCATCTCCTTTCGGGATTTCAGGTAGGTTAATATTCCCGATATTGCGCATTGCACGCAATTCTTCATGGGTCTTCCAGATTATGAAGGTTCCAATCGGGTAGCCCTTTATGATACTATCAATCAGTTGGGCCGTTTGTTCCTTTGTCCATACGAAGTCTCGCTGGAACATAGGTATTTTTGTTCGGCCAGAATCGATTTCAGAAAATAAACTTTCATATTTTTTAGATTGGTTCTCAGGCTGTAACATACTTGATGAATCTCCTCTCTACTCTTAATGCTACATCATTGGCAGCGTCCAAACCCGCATCACGTCCTGACCCGGACATCAAATCATCACCGATACCTCAGGATCTAGCCCTGTATTAAAGTATTCATGCCTCCAGCACCAAATCAGCCTGAATATTCTCTCCTTTATATGATCTATTAATAAATCCAGAAATCGTCACAAATTCCTATTTACCACAAGCCACATGGATTTTACATTCACTTATTCAAGGTAGCAACAAGGGGTAAATAGGCTAACAATGGCCATAATTTTGGAAAATACCTGTCGCGAAGTAAAAGCATCAAACCCATTACGCCGACTACCCCGACAATCTCGATCAAGTTGTATGTTTGGGGTTCATGTATAATATGCTCCGCATACTCGTATCTACTTAATTCCCCTTCTGATTCGGCTCTGAAATGAACATTCGGATAAGAGATAATATCTGTTCCTTCTACAAAGTAAAGACTTTTACCATCAGGGATTTGCCAGTAAACCGGAAAAATCTTACATGCTTTTACATCATTCACAACGTCTTGATAAAATTCTCTATCCCTTAAGAATGCTGCTAAATCTAATAGGACTGTTGCCAAAAAACTATCGTTCGTGGTAGCTAGTTCAAAGAAATCAAAGGGGTAACCAAAAAGTGTAGCAACCTCATCAAAGGTCCTTGCTTCCACTGAAGCTAGACCAGAACCCTCTTCATAACGATCACATAACCATACAACCGCCTTTCGTATAAGTTTTTTTGCGTCGTCAGATTTATCACCGTCGAGTAAAGCTAAAATTGGTAACACTAAGGAAATTGCATAACGGTCGCTCGGCATACGACCACATCCAGGCTCATTTTGAACAAAATCCAATAGGATAGATAATGTTTGATTTTTATTCCCTGTTTCTTTCTCGGCAAAGTACAAGAAACCTGCAATTTCCATAAGCCTGGCCGAAAATACAAGATAAGTAAACATAACTCCTGGTCCCCTTATTATTTTTGCTAAATTCCTTTCATTCTTCACCCACTCATAATGAGAATGATAAATATAATTTTCCATGAGCCCGATCAGTTTTTCCATCAACTGGGAATAAATTAGATTAAAACGATTTTGTTCCTGTTCCATAGTCGCGTTGTCTAGCACATTAAGTACTACCCTTAAGAAATTTAGATATACATGGATCGCCTCATATACTCTACCAAATCGGATACATTGAGATGCAATAATCTCGCTTTCTAATCCACATCCAAGGATACGATCATCCAGGGAAAACGATTCGTCGAGCCAATGCTGGAAGTGTTTTTCTACCTTTGTTAATGACAGTTCATCCCGTAGAATACTCCCATAAAGTTTATAGAAGTTTCCATAAGATTCATAATTTGATCCTGCACTACGGAATACTTCTTCTACTCCATAGATCATTAATTTATTCAAAATATCTTCCTTGTCCCAAACTATAATTGGTAATTTTTTATAAATATCGACGATCTTATTTTTGTTAATATCTTGAATTTCTACACCAACATTTCCTAGTAAACGTCCGGTAGTTAATAAAACAGACTTATGAGGCAAATCTCTACTAAAATTTGGGTGTCCAACACCAACCAATAAAGATTCTAGCATTTGGCCCATTATGGTATTGCGCCAATCGGCTTGATTAATATCTCCAGCCTTTGCTTGAAATGAGTATTGAACCACTTCTCCATCCTCGTTTTTCTTTGCAATGAAGTCTTTTCCAAACTCAACCTGTCCATGCGTGAAATGAATATCAAAATAACCTAACGCGGGGAGTAACGCTAAAAAGGGTAGGTCAAACTCACGTTCTTTTATACAATTAAGATAATCTTCGAGTACGCTTCTGAGCATCATAAACTTGCCTTTTCTTCTCAATAATCTCACCTAGACGTTCTTCTTGTTCAGGTGTTAGGCTTAAATTACAAATTCTCTCGAATAATTCAGGTGGTGCAACAATAGTTGGAAATATTGGCTCATTGTTTTCTTTGAATTCAATTTCAATTTTTTCTAACATGTCCAAATATTGGTCAAAAGAAAATGGCTGTCCACCAGCGTCAAATACATTCCCAGTTGCGCCTATAATTTCATTAAGAACCTTATAAAACTCTTTACTGAAACCAACAATATGGGATTCGGCTAGATTGAATAAAAAGATAGTAAAGGTCGTGATATCCGAATTTCTTATCGAATCAAATTCAAGGGATCCTTGAATCGAAATTAATTCCATCTGTTGGTCAAGAGGGTTATCTCCAGGGATATTTCTGATGGGCCCACCATGTCGTGTGGAGAACAATGGCATTTTTCCATACAATGGATGTAATGAAAAAAAACCGATCAGGACTTTGCTGATAAAGTTTATGACTTCTTGGTCATACTCTGGAAAATCGTATTTCATTTCTTGCATAAAAAACTACCAGAATATTTCAGGAGTTTGTCTCGTGTCATGGACGCAAGAACTGGATACACACCTAATGGAATAGTATAATCATGAAAGTGGCTTGCCCATGAGGTAAGCCACTTTCTAGTCATATATCACCTCAACTCGCGGTTTCCTGCCGACACAAAAAGACACTTTACACAATATCTATTGTTCCAGCCATGTTCCTCAGCACTCGCTAAACCCGCACGAATAGCACTTGCGGCAGCCTTCTTCATTAACCACAGAGGCCTGGCCACACTCAGGGCACAGGTCGCCGATCTTATTGGCCTGCGCTCCCCAGCCGGCCTCTGGCTCCTGGTCGGATTTCAGGGCGCTCTCGAGCATCAAGTTGAAGCCATTGCCGCCAGCGGTTTCATCTTCCTGATCGTCACCATTGCCCTGCTCTTCGGTGGAATTCTTCAGATATTCGGCCAGGGCTTGCGCCACGCCATCGGGCAGCGAGCGCACGCGGTTGGGCCCAAAGCCCAGCGACCGACCGCCCCCAATGCCGGAGAGCTGCCGCCAGACTTCTTTCAAGCGCTCGCGCGGCGCCACCGGCGAAGCCAGCCGCAGGATATATGAAATTAGACGGCCGATGGCTTCGGAAACCGCGGCGGTATCCGAGCCGGCCTTGGAGGTGTTTACGAAGACTTCGAACGGCTGCCCCCCGCCGTTCTCGTTCACGGTCACGAAGGCTTTGCCCAGCGGGGTATCCACGCTGATGGTGTGGCCGACCAGGCGGCGCGGGCGGGGCTTCTTCTTATCCTGCCACAGGGGCAGCTGCTGCGGGTCGGAGGCCGGAGCGGGCAACGGCTCGACGGCCTCGCCTTTCTGGCGGGCGGTGGCTTTGGTCTCCAGGACGACCTTCTGGCGCGAGCCGGTGACATACACTGTGATGCCTTTACAGCCCTGCTCCCAGGCTAGCTGGTAAGCGGTGGCGACATCGGCTTCGGTGGCGGTCTCGGGGAAATTGACCGTTTTGCTCAGGCTGTTGTCGACGAAGGCTTGCAAGGCGGCCTGCAAGCGGACGTGTTCCTCGGCGGTGATATCCTGCGAGACGACGAATACCT
>MGNS01000007.1:57593-60040 GCA_001795165.1 Chloroflexi bacterium RBG_16_57_11 | reverse complement strand
GTTGTCGTTCATATGGCGGAAATAAGCCAGGGCGAAGACCGGCTCGCAGCCATAACCTTCGCAGCCTGCCACGGTGGCGATGGTGCCGGTGGGAGCGATGGTGGTCTGGGCGGCGTTGCGGATGCCGTGCTGGCGAATGCCAGCCTCGATCTGGCCCCAATCCAACGAAGGGCGGCCCCAATCATGGGCGTAAGGCGCCAGGGGCTGCGGCGGCTGCCAGCTCATGTTTTGCGGATCATACAGGCTGCCCTGGATGGCCGGGAAGGCGCCGCGTTTTTCGGCCAGGCGGATGCTGGTTTGCATGCAATGATAGCGGACAAACTCCATCACCTGGGCGGCGAAATCCTGGCCTTCAGGCGAGCCATAGCGCACCCCGGCATGGTACATCAGGTCCGCCAACCCCATGATCCCCAGGCCGATGCGCCGGGCCTGGTGGGCAGCCTGGACGAGCTCAGACACCGCCGGGACATAGGCGTTGGCATCCACCACATCATCCAGGAATATCGTGGCCAGCTCGACGCTGCGGCGCAGCTTTTCCCAATCCACCGTGCCACCTGGCGGGCTATCCGGGCCGAAGTGCTGAGCCAGGTTGACCGAGCCCAGGCAGCAGTTTTCATACGGCCCCAGGAATTGCTCACCGCACGGGTTGGTGGCTTCCAATTGATACAGGTGCGGCACCGGGTTGGATCGATTGGCGGCGTCCAGGAAGAGCACACCCGGCTCACCGTTATGGTGCGCCTGGCTGACGATCTTCTCGAAAAGCGCGCGGGCGCGCACGATTTTGTGGACTTTTATGGGGATGCCAGCCGCTTCGGCCTGTTCCAGCGTGCCGCTAAAGCCTTTGTAACCCACGGCTTCCAGATCGGGGAAGCGCAGATCCCAATCCGCATCCTGGAGCACGGCTTGCATGAAGGCATCGGTGATGCCCACGGAGATGTTGAAGTTGGTGATGGCGTTCTCGTCGATCTTGCAGGTGATGAACTCCTCGATGTCCGGGTGATCGACGCGCAGCACGGCCATGTTGGCGCCACGGCGGGTATTGTGGGTGACCAAGCCATTTGCCAGGTAAGTGTGGTTGCCATCCACCTCCAGGTCCAGGGTCAAAGATTGGCCAACATCTTCAACGGCGCTGACGCGCACGAACCACAAGTCTTGCGGATCACGAGCATGCCGGGCAAACTCGGGGTAGCGCCGGGCAAGATCGTCGAAACCAGAGCGGGTTAGCTGCCGGTCGCCGCGCAGGTAGCGCAACAACGAACGGCGCAAACCCGGGCGTGTGCTGCGGAAATTCTTGCTTTGGCCGCGTGCATCGATCTGCTCCAGGGTGATGGCGTCCAACACCGGGCGGAGCCAGTAGGCAGCCTGAGGTAAGACGTACACGCTTTCCCGGCGTGCATCGGCTTCCCAGGAATAACACACGACGAAGCGCGAGCAAGGGTCGCAGCCGATATGCTCTCGCCAGGCCTGTAAACCGACGCTGGATACGATGCGCACCTGGTAAATGTCCAGATTGCCATAGCGAGACACACCCGGCGAGGCTGAGCGGATGCGCACCGGGCAACCCAGGCCAATCAGCAAAGTCGCGACATCCTCTGCCAGTCGTGGTGACGTGGTCGTCAGAACAGGATAGCCATGCGAAAGGGTACCATCGGCTTCGAACAGACCACGAAGGTAAGCTCCCACGATTTGAGGTGGGCTCTGGCGAACCAGGCGCGGCACGGAGGCATCGCGGCTGCGGGGTTTAGCGAGCCCGTTGATCTGTAAGAACTCCTTGACCGCCCGGTTATCGATGATCAGGGTCACCGAGCGATCGTTTGGTTTCTGCTGAGTAATGACCTTGACGCCAAACAGACGCTGCAATAAACCTAGCATTTCACCCATCAGGTAAGAAGAGTGCGAGAGACTGACCCCCAGGCGATGATCGTCCGTGCTGGAGGCGACAAAGCCTTCGCCAGCCAGGTAGCCAAGGAAGAAGGCCAGCTCTTCATCAAGGATTTTAGGCAACGCCGGCCAGGCCTGGTTGCCGTGTTCCAAGGCGGGCTGGTGCAAGGCCTGGAGAGCGCCACGCTGCTGGGCCAGCTTAACCAGCATCCAATCGCCGGGTCGCAGCTCGTTCAACTGGCGCCATTGAGGACCGTCGGGTGTCATAATTTTTACCTGGTGTTCGGGCGTGCCAGCCAGGCTGATCCCATGCGCCGTATGGACACGTAACACAGGCGCCAGGCTGTTGTTATAACCGCGTGGCGATGAGCGCCAGCCTTCATCGGTGGCCACATCCAGGGCGTGCGGCTGCCAGCCCTGAGAGCGAGGATCGACTATTTCGTCAAGATGGAGCAAGCCACGGTCTGTAAAAACCAGGGTTTCGGGGAGCAGACAACCGCCCTGGGCAATCTCGCCGAAGGCTTTGTCGTAGACGCGCAGGAAGCCCACCGGGCCGGTAGCCTGAC
>MGNS01000007.1:55785-57563 GCA_001795165.1 Chloroflexi bacterium RBG_16_57_11 | reverse complement strand
GGCGCAGGCGGGAGAAGGAGAAGCCATTGCCGCCGCCGGTCTGCTGGATCAGGGCGGCGTCGCGCAAAGTCTGGAAGATGCCGGCCGTATCACGGCCCATGTCGTCGCTGATGGGCAGGACGAAGCAAGCGGCGAGCTGGCCCAGCGGCGTGCCAGCGCCGGTGAAGGTGGGGGAGTTGGGGAAGAAGCACTTGGAGGTGAGCAGATCATAAAACTCGCGGGCGCGGGTCATCACATCCTCATCCCAGTTTGTCTCGCAGGCAGCCACGTGATAGGCCACGCGCCAGAACATTTCTTCTACGCTTTCGACCGGCTGGCCATCCTTGCCACGGCGGACGTAACGCCGCACCAACACCTGGCGAGCATTGTCAGTCAACGAGACCGGCGGCAAATCCGCGGGCAGCGACGGAGTGGGCAGCAATCCACTCGGCTTTTGTTGTGTAATAACCGATTTCGACATGAGTTCAACTCCCTTCGACCGTCAATATGACACTAAAATAAAGGCCGCAGCCAGCTTCCCCCTGCAACGGCTTCGGATGATGGCAGATCAGCCTTCGAGAAGGCGATCGATTTCGCTGCGAATGGATTTCAGGTCGTCTAACCCGAGATAGACAATGGCATAGCGAATGTAGGCGATGTGGTCCAGCTCTTTCAACCCTGTGATGACCATGTCCCCCACCACGCGGGAGGAGACCTCGGCGCGGCCCATGGCTTGTAGAGTGGATTCGATCTCACCAACCAGACGCTCGATATCGGCAGCAGAGACAGGGCGCTTGGCGCAGGAGATGCGGATGCCGCGGATAAGCTTCTCTCGGTCGAATTCTTCACGCGTGCCGTCCTGTTTAATGATCAAGGGGGTGGCTAAGATCGGGCGCTCATAGGTGCTGAAGCGCTGCCCGCAGCCCTCACACTCGCGGCGGCGGCGAACGCCGCCACGCGAGTCGTGCGAGGTGTCGATCACTTTCGAATTCAGGTTTTTACAATACGGACAGCGCATACGAACCCTTGAAATAGAACAAATGTAACCACCATAGATGGGGGCTTGCCTACCTAATACCCATATATCTGGGCAGTGAAGTGCATTCTAGCACAGGTTAAGATTTATGACAAGGGGAAGGAGTACCGAAAAAAGATTAAAGTTTTCAGGAGGTTCGCAGATATCACCGGGGCGATTACTACGGGAGGACCGCCAAGGGCCCGGCGCGTCGGACGCGCCGGGCCCTTCGACTCTACCGCCTGCTTCCCCATGCGAAGGCAGATATGGGGAAGGATGCGCGAACCAGGCGCCAGGCAGGCAGACAGGATGCGGCCACCGGGAGGAGGGAACCGGTCATCGGTTGAAGGGTGTTGATCTCCTGGCAGAAAGCGACCGGCCAGGAAGGCTTACAAACCGCCTCGCCTAACGGCTGGTGCGGTTGCGCAGGAAGGTCGGGATGTCCAGGTCTTCGGTGTTGAAGGAGCGAGGCTGGAAATCCCGAGGGGCGGAACGCACCGGCTGCGGCTCGGCGGGCAGCTCGATGGGGGTCGGGCGCGACTCATTCGGCGCAGATTCCATGATCCGGCGCGGCATGCCCGTGCGCTCAAAACCCGTGGCGATCACCGTAATGCGCACAGCATCCTTCATATTCGGGTCGATCACGGCGCCGAAGATCAGGTTGACATCCGGGTGAGCGGTCTCCTTGATGATCGCGGCAGCCTGGTTAACGTCGAACAGGGTCAGGTCGGATCCGCCGGTGACGTTGAACAAGATGCCGTGTGCACCGTCGATGGTGATATCC
>MGNS01000007.1:55459-55755 GCA_001795165.1 Chloroflexi bacterium RBG_16_57_11 | reverse complement strand
GGCGATGCGGGCTCCGTCCTCGCCCTTGGCAGTGCCGACCGCCATCAGGGCGGCGCCGCCTTCGGACATGATCGTGCGCACATCGGCAAAGTCCAGGTTGATCAGGCCGGGGACGGTGATCAGCTCGGAGATGCCCTGGACGCCCTGGCGCAGCACGTCATCGGCCATACGGAAGGCCGACTGCAGGTTGGCGCGCTTGTCCACGATCTGCAGTAAGCGATCGTTCGGGATGACGATCAGGGTGTCGGCCTGCTCCTTGAGCTTGGTGATGCCGGCTTCAGCAGACTGGATGCGGC
>MGNS01000007.1:50748-55427 GCA_001795165.1 Chloroflexi bacterium RBG_16_57_11 | reverse complement strand
GCCAATGGTCAGCGCGCCGACCTCTTTGGCGATCTGCGCCACCACGCAAGCGCCGCCTGTACCGGTCCCGCCGCCCATGCCGCCGGTGATAAAGACCATATCCGAGCCTTTCATGACGCTGTAAAGCTCCTCGGCGGACTCTTCGGTCGCTTTGCGGCCCACCTCGGGGTCGCCACCTGAGCCCAGGCCACGGGTGAGCTTTTCGCCCACGCGCACCCGGGTGGAGGCCTTGGAGAGCATGAGCGCCTGGGCGTCTGTGTTGATGGCAACAAAATCAACGCCTTGCAGGCCCTCATCTATCATGCGGTCAACGGCGTTACATCCGCCGCCGCCCACGCCCACGACTTTGATACGGGCAAAGGACTCGACCTGGTTAGGTACTGGATTGATGTGTGTCGACATTGGTTCCTCCTCCATAAAATAAAAACTCGATTGATACATCGGATATCCTAAATATTCGGCAGCCCGATTTCCCAGCAACCGAGGCGATCAAGGCAGAAGGCGCTTGAGCCAGTTGCGGACATTATCCCAGTCTGGGCCGCTCCCCTGGAGGCTCTCACGACGGCGCTTGCCACCTTGCGGCGCCACCTCGCTCATGAGAGTCGCCCAGCGCAGCAGTCCAACGCTGGTCGAGAAAGCCGGCGATTCCAGCCGGTCCGTCATGCCAATCAAACGATCGGGTTGGGCGATGCGCACCGGCACGCCCAGCACCCGGCCAGCGATCTTATGGATGCCCGGCAAAGCGCTGGTGCCGCCAGTGAGCACCATGCCGGCTGGCAGCAGCCCGTCGTAACCGGAGCGCTTGATCTCCTGAACTACCATGCCGAAGATCTCTTCGACCCGGGCATAGATAATTTGCACCAGGTCTTTATGGCTGACCTGGACGACATCGTCTTCGCCAAATGGACGGACGTTGAAGTATTGCCCCGGGTCGATCTCATCGGGGTTGGCGTGCCCGTGCTGGAGCTTGATTTCTTCCGCCTGGGAGTTGGGCAGGTGCAACACCTGGGCGATATCTGAGGTGATATGGTTGCCGCCGATCGATAACACGGCCGTGTGCCAGACATCGCCATCCACAAAGATCGCCATGTCCGTCGTCCCGCCGCCCACATCGCAGACCACGGTGCCCATCTGGCGCTCGGTCTCGTTGAGCACAACCTCACCGGAGGCCAGGGGGTTGAGGACAAATTGAGCCACCTCGACGCCGGCAGCCCCAATGCACTGGCGCAGGTTTTCGACGCTGGCCGCTGTGGCGGTGATGATGTGGGTTTCGACCTCCAGGCGATAGCCATGCATACCAATCGGCATGCGAATGCCATCCTGCCCGTCGACATCAAAGCTGCGCTGGATGACATGCACGATCTCACGGTTGTGCGGGATGGCGACGGCGCGGGCAGCATCAACCGCACGGGCGACGTCGTCATGGTCGATCACGCGCCCGGTCACACCCACAACGCCGCGGCTGTTGACCGATGAGACATTCGAGCCGGCCAGGCTGACCAGGGCAGACAGGATTTCCACCCCGGAGGTACGCTCTGCCTTGTCCACCGAGCGTGCAACCGCCTGTGCGGCGGCCTCCAGATCGACCACAACGCCTTTGCGCAGCCCTTGAGAAGGCTCGATCCCGACACCCAGGATGCGCAACTGGCCCTGAGCTTCCTCACGGGCGACCAATGTGCAGACTTTGGTCGTGCCAACATCAATTCCGATTAATAGCTGGTCTTCCATAGGCGATTACTCCGATGGTTCCAGTGTGTAATAAGGTACATGGAGATATTCCACGCTGATCATCGCCGGCTTTTCGCCAGCGGCTCTCACCTGTTCTAAGATTGCCCGGTACAGTTGCAGCTTGGCGTCGATTTGAGCCATGTCGCCTTGGCTGACATCGCCCAGGAACACCTTCCAGCCGCGACGATCCAGCCAGCCAAAGCCCCTCACCGGCTCATAAATGACCTGGGCGCCATTGGGAGCTTGGTCCACGATCTTCAAGAGGGCAGTTACGGTTTCTGGCGAAAGGAACTGGGTCGCCTCTCCCTTTAGTGGTAATCCCAAGGCCAGGTTATCGGTCAAGAATTTATCCAGAGCTACCGGGGTTGCTGGATCCGACGCGAACAGCTCATCCGTGCCAGGCAACACCGGAGGATCGCCGGCGGCTTCGATCACCGGATAGGCGCTCAACGCGGCCTCATCGCGCGCCGGGAAGGTCATGCCTTCTAAATCAACCAGTTTTGATGAGCCATCCTGCCGCCAGATCAAGACCGGCACACGCTCGGTCACGGTGATCACCAGGGTGTTGGGCAGATCGGTCTGGACGGATACCTGGGAAAATTCGGGGAAGGATTCGACCAGGTCGTTCTGGATTTGCCCGGGGTTAAGGGTAAAGACAGGCACGCCGCTCAAGGCCAGGGCTTTGTTTACATCGCCGCGGGTCAATCGCTGCAGGCCGCTAATTTTTGCCTCGCTCACCTGGAATTCTGGCGCGGTCCAAAAATAATACAGGATACCCCCCAGGATTACAAGCATGAGGAGCGAGGCTAGGCGCCAGCTCAAACCAAGGCGAGGCAATGCCGGCAGGCGCATCTCGGCGCCCTGAGTATTCAGGCTGATGTTATACAAGCGGCGGGTCTTATAACCTCGCACTTTAGATGCCGGCCCTGCAGGGGTATTGAAGCCGCGCGCCATCACCGGTGGCAATCCGCTTATATTGACTGTGCGCCGCTTTGACGAGGAGCGACCATTCAGCCCCCCCAAAAGAGACGAGAAGCGACGCTCTTTATGCGGGGCAGCGTGGGATTGCGCTGAGCGCCGGCGACGAATATCATCCGAGCGACGCCGGTTATCTGTTCCGGAAGTGGCCTGGTCTGACTTGGTCATTTTCAAGACTCCCTGTGGAAGCGCCGCTCGGTGCGATCCCGCTCGATCTTTCGCTCCAAAGCCAGCTCGATCAGGCGGTCGATGAGCGCCGGATAGGACAGCCCACTGTGCTCCCACAACTTGGGATACATGCTGATCTGGGTGAAACCGGGGATGGTGTTCAGCTCACCCAGGTACAACCCTTCGAAATCTCCGGCTTCCTGGGCGAGCAAGAAGTCAACCCGAGCCATACCGGCGCAATCGATGGCGTGGTAAGCCTGGATTGCCAGGGACTGGATGCGGAGGGTCAACTCGGCAGTGATCGGCGCCGGGATGAGCAGCCTCGAGGTGCCATCCAGGTATTTGGATTCGTATGAGTAAAAATTGCGGCTGGGCAGTATTTCACCAGGAACGGAGGTAACCGGCGAGTCGTTACCCAGGACACTGACTTCGATCTCACGCGGATTTTTGATCCCGCGCTCGATCAAGACACGCCGGTCGAAACGCGCCGCCTCATATAGCCCTTCCATCACATCGGATATGGACATGCACCGGGTGATGCCGACTGACGAACCAAGATTGGCAGGCTTGATAAACAAGGGAAAATCGCCCAGGCCACGCGCCCGGTCGATAACCGCATGGATATCCTGCTGGATTTCCGATCGGGTGGCGGCGACCCAATCCACGACCGGGATGCCGTGAGCACGCATAACCGACTTAAAAACAGCTTTATCCATCCCAAGCGCTGAGCCAAGCACCCCGGCGCCAACATATGCCAGCTCGGCCAGCTCGAGCAAGCCTTGTAAGGTGCCATCCTCACCGAAAGTGCCGTGCAGAACCGGAAAGACAACCTCCAGCTCTCCGAGGCGGCTGAGCATCTCGCCCTCAGCGGTGGAACGAATAGTATAAATTCCGTTGCGAGTCGGGTCTGGCCAGATCGCTGCAGTAGCGTATGATTCGGTATGGCTCAACTCAAGCGCATCCAAAACATTTTCGCCAACCAACCAGGCGCCGTTGTGGCTGATGCCAATCTGGGTGATGGCGTATTTTTCAGGGTCGATCGCTGCCAGCAATGAGCGCGCTGACATCAGGGAGACCTCGTGTTCCCCAGAGCGACCACCAAAGATGAGCCCAACACGCAGCTTCTTTGCCATCAATATCACCAAATGCCAACCAGCTCGATCTCCAACTCAAGCTCCACATCAAAAATATTCTTTACCTGCTCCTGCGCCATCTCGATCAACCCGCGGATGTCGCTGGAGCGAGCATTCCCTAAATTGATAAAAAAGTTCGCATGCAGCGGGCTAATCTGAGCATCACCCACTCGAACACCTTTCAAGCCAACAGCCTCGATCAAGCGACCAGCGTAATCGCCGGGTGGGTTCTTGAACATCGAGCCCATGCTGGCTCCCGGCGGCTGGGTGAGCCGGCGATAGGCGACGAACTCATCGATCCTGGCCTGGACCTGGTCGGGGGTAGAGCGCTCCAGGCAGAGCCGGGCTGCCAGAACGACCGGCGTCGGCCCGCCAAGTTCTTCCATTGTCTGGCGTTTCAAAATGCTGCTACGGTATGCGTACTCCAATTTCTCCACCGGCCATTCCTGGCGCTGCACTTCGCCCTGCTGCGCTGACCTGTTTTGTTGCAAGATTTCAGCCAGGAGCAAACTGCCGGCCATATCTGCCCCGTGCGCCCCGGCGTTGCCAACCACCGCACCGCCCAGTGTGCCGGGGATGCCGGCCGCCCATTCCAGGCCAGCCAGCCCGCGCTGCGCAGCCTGGCGCGCTAACAGGCCAAAATTGGCGCCCGATTCTGCCCAAACGGTCGGA
>MGNS01000007.1:49832-50727 GCA_001795165.1 Chloroflexi bacterium RBG_16_57_11 | reverse complement strand
CTGCCGGGCACGGTTCACGATCACCAGACCGCGCACACCGGAATCGCTGACCAGGACGTTCGAGCCACCCCCCAGGATGAGATATGGCCACTGATACTCCCAGGCCAAACTGACCACATCCACCAGACTCTGGATTGTGTCGACTTCCAGCAAGGCGTCGGCCGGACCACCCAGGCGCGCGGCTGTATAGCGCGCCAACGGCGCCTGTTCTTGCAGGCGAACCCCAAAGGTTTGACGCAACAGGTGCAAGTCCAATGTCTGCAAGCCCAAACCAATCATTCTTTCATGTCTCTTTCAACAGCCTGATCAAGCGCAAGATCAACTCCTGCGAGATCTGCACACAGGCGCCGTCCGACCATTCGGCTGCTTCGTTTTCTGGCACCAGGTCTACCGGCTGGTTCGGCGTTTTTACCTGCCGGGTTTCTGGTCGCTGACCTTGGTGCAGGTGTGCAATGGCTTGGTAGGTGCGCTTATCATCAATCATGCTCAACTCCAACCGAAAACGGTTTGTTACCAACCTGCCTCCGGCAGCCGTCGGGACAACTCGACGGTGATCCAGTCAGCATCGCCGGCTGAAAGCACGACCATCACATCCCCGGACCGCAATTTACCGGCAAGCTGATCCACCGCGTTTTGCAGATCGTGGGCAAAGAGGGTGGTTTTACCGGCGTTCTGGTCACGCCAGGCAATTGCATCAGCAACCTGGCGGGAAGAAAAGCCGTCTGAGGGTGCAGTCTCGCGGGCAGGGTAGATTTCGGTGACCAGGACGCAATCCGCAGCGTCAAAAGCCGTCGAAAACGCCTCGAACAGGCCGCGCGTACGGGAATAGGTGTGTGGCTGCCAGACCGCCCAAAGCCGGCTGTGTGGGTAACGCATCCGGGCAGCCGCCAGCGTG
>MGNS01000007.1:45501-49784 GCA_001795165.1 Chloroflexi bacterium RBG_16_57_11 | reverse complement strand
CCACTGAATTCGCCACGCACGTCAAAGCGCCGCCCGGCACCGCGAAACTGGTGCAAGGCTTTTACGGTGTCTTCCAGGTTAAAGCCAAGTCGATCGACCACGCAAAGCGCGGCCAGGGCGTTACGCACATTATGCTCACCTGGGACCTGTAGGGCAACCTGGTCGACGAGTGGAAAGCCCTGGCGGAGGACATCAAAGGTCAGATCGCCATGTGCGTTCGGCTGCAGATTTACCGCCTGATAGTCATAAGGTCCGGCGCCAATGCCATAAGACACAATTTTCACTCCAGCAGAGCCCGCCTCCGCCTGCAATCGTGCCGCGCCTGGGTCGTCAACGCAGGCGACCAACACACCACCCGGTTGGATCCACCGGGTGAATTCTAAAAAGGCCTGGTAAAAATCCTCCGGTGTCGGGTAGCAGTCTGGGTGATCATGTTCCACGTTTGTCACCAGGGCGACAAAAGGCCGGATGCCGAGGAACATTCGGTCGTACTCATCCGCTTCGATAACAAAAAATTGACCCGCTCCAGCATGGGCATTCCGTCCCAGATTGACAGCCTCACCGCCGATCACATAGGAGGGATCTGCGCCTAAAGCGGTGAGCACCCAGGCGACCATGGCTGTGGTGGTCGTTTTGCCGTGCGTGCCGGCGATGGCGATGGGCTGCTTACCGGCCAGCATCTGCTCCAGGAACTCCGCTCGCTTCAATACCGGTATGCCCGCAGCCTGTGCAGCCAGCACTTCTACATTGTC
Source organism: Chloroflexi bacterium RBG_16_57_11 (assembly GCA_001795165.1). Lineage (GTDB taxonomy): Bacteria > Chloroflexota > Anaerolineae > Anaerolineales > UBA4823 > RBG-16-57-11. The sequence continues at coordinate 49,032 of MGNS01000007.1, read as the reverse complement.
ATCACGCACCGCCGAAGAACGCACGACCAGATTTGCACCGGCGACGTTTTCTGCGTGGTGGGCGTAAAAGATGCGCGCCCCGCTCTCGACCAGGCGACGGGTTTGGAGCGTCTCCTGTCGATCCGAGCCGCTCACCCGGTAACCACGCTCGAGCAAGAGTGTGGCGATGGCAGAAAGGCCGCTGCCGCCGATACCGATCAAGTGCACATGCTCCATTTCAGACAAAATATATAATCACGAAAATAAAGATCAACACGACGGCGATGAATACCGTCAATGGGGTGTCCAGCCAGGTGGGCGGGAGGATCGCCAGAATGCGCTCTGTAACTTCGGCGAAATTCGTCGCTGGTGGGCGAATATACTCATTGATCCAAGGGTAATTTGCGGCTTCCGAAAAGTACCAGTAGGTGCCAATAACAAAATAACCACTGACCATGCCCATCATGAAGCCAAGAAGTTTCTCGCCAATCTGGGCGCGTTTTTCAGTCGCCCTGGCGATGCGCTGCATTTTCGGTGATTGATAGCCAAAAATAACCAGAATGGTCAGGATAAATACGCTAATCCAATACCAGATGATGGGATTATTCACAAGAGCGTCCAGATTGAGCAGGTCAGCCAGAAGCGTGATGGCTGCCAGTGCCAAAATGACACTGGCGATCACAAGCACTTCTTTCGCCCAGCCGCGCGCAGCACCGATGATTCCAAAAAAGATCAGGAAGAGCACAAAGACCATCACCAGAGCAATCATAGCTTTTTCCCTTGAGAGATCACACTTTAGGATCCACCTGTGTGGGCTTCACCTGCTTGATAGGGCTTCATCGCTCGATCGTCCTCGACCAAGCCCTGTAACAAGGTTGCGATCGCATTCGCCGCACGTGGTCGAGCCAGGGAACGCATCGCCCGGCGCATCTGGTCCAGGCGGTCAGGCTCGCGCACAAGCTGGCGCACCTGGGGTAGCAGCTGGGTCCCAAGATCCTGATCCAGGAGCAGCTGCCCCGCACCCTGCTGGACGAGATATTGCGCATTGACATACTGGTAACGCCAGGCATGCGGATATGGCACCAGGATCGCAGGTAAACCATAAACCGGCAGCTCGCCCAGGGTGGAAGCGCCCGCCCGGCAGACTGCCAGGTCGGCGGCGGCGAACGCAGCACCCATCTCAGCATGCAAATAAGGATAGGCCCGGTAGCGCTCAACGAGCCGGGCCGGTCGGCCGGCTGCGACCAACTTTTCAGGCAATCCTTCCTGAAAAGCCTGAATGGTAGGCCAATCCAACGGTCCAGAGATGTGGACGACCTGCATCTCGGCCAGCAGGTCCGGCAGGATCGTGAGGAGGGCATTATTAATGGAATGAGATCCTTTGCTGCCGCCAAAAACCAGCAAGGTAAGCATGTCTGGCGAGAGGCCCAGCGCGACCTGGGCAGCTTCGCGTTCCCAGGCGCCAATATCCGTGCGGACCGGGTAACCCGTGACGGTCACCGAGGCGCCTTTTGGAAAGAATGCACGCGAATCATCTGTGCTGACCGCGATGCGCCGGGAGAAGCGGGAAAGCAATTTCAGCGCCAATCCGGGCTCGATGTCTGGCACGTATAGCACGGAGGGCACCTTGCGACCTGCCAGGGCCAGCGGCACAGCCACATAACCTCCGGTGAAGAAAAGGACATGTGGTTGAAAACGACGCAAGATTTCGCCTGCCGCGCGGTAACCGCGCACCGAGGCGAGCAGGTTTCCTGGTAGGCGACGAATTCCCACTCCGTGCAACTGACCAGCGGGGATATCCGTATAATCGATGCCCGTCCGTCTCACCAGATCTGCCTCCATGCCTCCAACGCTGCCGACCCACAACACCTGCACATCCAGGTGACCGGCACCCGGGGCATGCTCATCGTGAGGATTGCCCTGTACTTCGGCCTGTAGCGCTTGAAGCACGGCCAGCGCCGGATACACTCCGCCGCCGGTCCCGCCCGCGCAGATTAACAACCGCATGGAATAACCTGCCATTCTCCTCTTTCTGCTTCTCGGATTGTCGCGAAATGTTCATGAGCGTGCCGATGGCAGCCATGGTGACGATCATGCTAGAGCCTCCAGCGCTGATCAAAGGCAGCGCATTCCCGGCAAAGGGCAACAGGCTGACCATAACCGCCATATTTACAAAAGCTTCCCAGGCGATCCACAGGCTCAACCCGGCAGCCAGCAGGGCTCCCATTTCGTCCGGAGCCCGCCGCGAGATGGTCAGTCCACGCCATAGCAGGGTGACATACAGACCCACCAGGGCAATTGCACCAAACACCCCGGTTTCCTCGCCGACAACAGCAAAAATGCTATCCGTTGGCGGCACAGGCAACCCGGTCATCTTCGTCTCAGCCTTACCCAAGCCAACACCCAGCCAGCCACCTTTGACGAACGCTTCGAACGCCCGGCGAACATGATATGATCCTTCCGTCGGATCCTTGATACCGGCCAGGTAGTCGGCGATGCGCTGGCTCCCGGTAGGGCTGACCTGGACCACAACCCAGCCTACCAAGAGCGCAATAATCAGCAACAGACCAATCTGGCGTAAATCACCACCCGCCAGGAAGAACATCAGGCCTCCCAGGATTACCACAGTCACCGTCGCGCTCAGGTCGGGCTGGATGATGATCAAACCACCCAAGATACCCAGGATGGCAGCCAGTGGGAACAAACCAAAGCTGATGTTGTGAAGCTGTTTCTGTTTGGCGTATAACCAAACCGAGAGATAAATGACCATCACTATTTTCGCCAGCTCGGACGGTTGGACCGATCCACGGTAGATGGTACGCGAGGCGCCATTCAAGACCTCGTTCGCGAACAAAACACCCAGCAGCAAGATGATGGTCGCGCCCATGGCGTAAACGGCAAACTGCCTCCACAGGTGATAATCAAGAAAAGTCAGGACCACGGCAACGCACACGCCAATTACCAACCAGATGACCTGGCGGGCAAAAATCGTGGTCGGGTTGTCATACCAGCTCTGAGAATAATCATAGCTGGCTGAATAAACCATGATCAATCCGAAAATCAGTAAAGTAATGACCACCAAGAGCAGGGGGACATCAATCTTCAACTGAGCAACGCGGCCACTCCGGGTGGAGGAAACCTTGGCACGGGCTTCCCGGCTGGGCACAGCCGCAGGCATCCGCACGTCCCCGGACAGGATACTGTGATAGCGTTTCCGGTCAGTGCGGTTACCCGATCTTACGGTAGATTTGTGACCCACTGTGCGAAACATTCTCCTCGCTCCTCAAAATCCTTGAATTCATCGAAACTGGTTCCACCAGGCGACAAAAGAACAACATCCCCGGGTTGAACGATTTGAGCAGCCGCCTGGACGGCCTCCCGCAAACCGGTACAGCGGGTTACAGATTGCAGAATTTGATGGGCATCGAGTGGATCACGCTCGATGGCCCGGAGGATGATCTCTGAGGCCTCACCAAATACGATCAGGTGATCGACACGACGGCGCACCAGGGCAGCAAATTCATCCCAGGGTAAGTTTTTATCTCGCCCACC
>MGNS01000007.1:31814-45485 GCA_001795165.1 Chloroflexi bacterium RBG_16_57_11 | reverse complement strand
GGCTCTTCAAACGAGCGGAGAGCAGCCATCGAGCGCTCCGGAGCGGTAGCAATAGAGTCGTTGTACCAGTCGGCACCACCCCAGGATCGAACGAACTCCAGGCGGTGCGGCACACCAGCAAATCCAATGATGCCGAGGCGCATGGCTTCTACGGGCAGACCCGCCAGGGCAGCGGTGGCGCATGCAGCCATGACATTGAGCAGGTTATGGGCGCCGCGCAGGGCAACTTCTTGAGCATGGATGACCAGAGTCGCCTGGGCGTTCTTGTAGCGTCGTAAATATAGGGCATCTCCCTGTTGATAAACGCCTAGCTGAGTGTCTGCCAGATCGGAAAAACCAAAAGATGATAACGTCCCGCGTGCCATTTGCACCAAGGACCACGCCTCCGGATCATCCCGACCGAGCACCGCGCCGTCATCCGGCGATTGGAACTGCAGGATACGGGCCTTGGCGGCCGAATAAGCCTGCATTGTGCCGTGACGATCCAGGTGGTTGGGGGTGATATTCAAGATCACTGCTACCTGGGGCGAGCGGGTCATCAACTCCAGCTGGAAGCTGGAGAGCTCCATCACACAAAGGTCATCGGCCTGGATTTCGTCTACGACAGAGATCAATGGAGTGCCGATGTTCCCCCCGACCCAGGCCTTGCGGTAGGCGACCGTTTGGCCCTCGGGCTGTTCGATTGCCGCCTGGACGATCCGGCCGACCAGGGTGGTGGTGGTCGTCTTGCCGGCTGAGCCAGTGATGCCGATGACTTTGCACGGGACGATTTCCATAAAAATCTGCGAGTCATTCGAAAGAGGTATACCGCGCTGCTGTGCATCGACCGCCAAAGGCAGCATCGGTGTGACACCTCCCGAAAGGCAGAGTAAATCTGCACCGTCCAGTAAGCTTAGCGGGTGATCGCCGCACACCCACCTGACCGAAGCAGCCCACGGGGACAGGAGAGCCAGGGATTGCTGTGCCTGGCCAAGCTCTGACAAAGGGCGTTTATCGGTGAGAGTCACGTGGGCGCCTTGGGCAAGCAAGTAGCCAGCCAACGCCAGCCCCTGGCGAGCTGCGCCGACAATAACCACGTTTTTGCCCTTCCATGTGCGTATCATCCGAGCCTCAATCAAGCCTTGATAAACCAATTTACACCAGCGCCAATGCCACACCGACCATGGCAAACAACAACGTGATCAGCCAGAAGCGCTGGACAACCTGGGTCTCGCTCCAACCGAGCAACTCAAAGTGATGTTGGAGTGGCGCCATTTTGAACAAGCGTTTGCCGCCGGTCAGCTTGAAATAGCCAACCTGTAAGACAACGCTCAAGACTACGCTCACCGGGATTACCGCAATGAGCGGGATGAGGATCCATTGCCCGGTCATCAAGGCGGCCACCGCCAGGGTTGCGCCTAGCGAAAGTGCACCCGTATCACCCATGAACAACTGCGCCGGGTGGACGTTAAACCACAAGAAGCCGAAGATCGCGCCTACCAGGGTAAAACAAAACCGTCCCAGGAAGATCTGGCCTTGAAGCAACGCAATGCCTCCATAAGTGGCAAAAGCAGTCGCCGAAATCAGCCCGGCCAGACCGTCCAGGCCATCCGTGAGGTTAATGGCGTTCGACATAGAAACAATCACAAAAGCGGCGATAGGCACGTACCAGATCCCCAATGTCAATTCCAGGGGAATCCCAGGCAGGAACAATTCTGGAGCATCCAGGATAAAATCCAGCGCCAGGGCAATCATCACCGAAAAAATAATCTGAAATAACATCTTTGTGCGGGCGCTCAGGCCTTTCGCCCGTCGCTCCGCACGCAGACCCAGCCAGTCATCTACTGCACCCAGCCCGGCAAACAAGACCATGGTGATCAAGGGCACAATCACAGAACGCCCTAATAATGTAATCCCGAGCAGCGAACCGCCATTCATTAGTACAGTGATCAAGATTACAGGCAGGATAAACATCACCCCACCCATGGTGGGTGTACCCAGCTTGGTAAAATGACGCTCCGGGCCTTCCACGCGGATGGATTTGCCAATCTTCAAATAGCGCAAGACCCGGATCAGCGGTGGCCCCCAGATCACCGTGAGCATAAAGCTGAAACCAGCCAGAGCGACCGCCATAGACGATTGCATCATGGGCGCGACTCCAGGGCAGCGACGATCTGATCCATGCGCATGCCGCGCGATCCTTTGACCAGAACGACATCCTTTTGGTCCAGGCGATCATGAAGAAATTCAATCGCCTGTTGGCTGTCGACCAGCTCAGTAATTACGGATGGCGAGAGGCCTCTCCGGCGCGCTGAGGAGGCAATGATACGAGCGCGCTCGCCCACGGTGATTAATTCATCCACCAGTTCAGCGGCGCGGGCGCCGACCATTTCATGAGCGCGCTGCTCGTACTTACCCAATTCCAGCATGTCACCCAATACCGCCACCCGCCGCCCTTCGATTTCACCAAGCAAGTTCAGCGCGGCAATCGTAGATTCCGGTGAAGCATTGTAGGTATCATCCAGGATCAGCGCACCAGTCTCGGACTTCACCGCAACCAGGCGTAACTGCGCATTCTGGGAACGCAAACCGGTCACGATCTCCTGCCAGGTGAGCCCCTCCACCAGGCCGACGGCGGCGGCTCGCAAAGCGGCATGAACCGAGTGCCGCCCAATCATCGGGATTCGCAGGTGTAGAACTTCGTGTCGGTGGTGAAGACGAAAACGGATGCCATCCAGTCCCAGACCTTCAACCTGATCGGCCCATAAATCCGCATCCGGATCCATACCGTAGAAGAATACCCGGGCCCGGGTCTTGGAAGCCATTTCTCGCACCAGCGGGTCGTCAAAATTAAGGATTGCCACTCCTTCTGGGGCTGGCGGCAAGGCTTCTACCAGCTCTGCTTTGCCCCGTGCAATTTCGGCCTGAGAACCCGCGCGCTCGGCATGCACTGTGCCCACGTTGGTGACCACACCCACTTGTGGTAGCGCGAGATCGCACAAGAGAGCGATCTCACCCGGCTGATAGAACCCCATTTCGAGGACGGCTCGCTCATGACCTTCTCCCAGAGAGAGCAAGGTCAACGGCAATCCAATTTCATTGTTCAGATTGCCAGGATTTTTTAAGGTTCGATAGCGTTGACCCAGGACTTCGGAAACCAGCTCCTTCGTGGTCGATTTTCCGACGCTGCCGGTGATACCAATTACGCGCAGGTCGGGCGAGCTGACACTCAAGCTGCGCCGCCAGAAAGAAGCCACCCGCTGCAACGCAGTCAGGGTATCGTCCACGCGGATACAAAAGTGCGCCTCCTTCGCCACCTGCTCTGGAATGGTTTGATCCTTGCGTAAATCCAGGACCATAAACCGGCCAGGCAATTCTTTATGTACCAGGGCAACGCTGGCGCCAAGCTCAAAAGCCTGAGCAACATAGTCGTGCCCATCGGTATGCTCCCCTGGCAGAGCAATGAACAGGCAGCCCGGGTTCGCCTGGCGGGAATCGATCACTCCTTCGGTGATCGCCAGCCGTGCCCATTCCGGACGAACGCCGCTCAGTGCTTCAATGATATCCGCTAAAGTTAGCATAAACGACAACCGCAGTCAGCTTCTCGAAAAGCACCTGTATAGGAGTGGTAATCCGCTATTGCTGCGGTCCTTTTGACGATGTCAGACGGTGTCGTACAGCATCCGGTGGGATGTTCAATAAGACCACCAGTTTTTCCACCACCCGGCGAAAGACCGGGGCAGCGACAATGGAGCCCCAGACAGAGGATTGAGGTTTTTCCAGCCACACGTATACCAGGAATTGAGGGTCATCTGTTGGCCCCCAGCCGACAAAGGAGGCATTGGTGGCATTGCTGGTGTAGCCAAAGGGGGTGGGGATCTCAGCAGTGCCTGTCTTCCCAGAGACCCGATAGCCTTCTATGAGTGCATCGGAAGATTCGGTTTCGAGCGAGACCGCCAGTATCTCGCTCAATGTGTTAGCGGTTTCCGGTTTAATCGGCATCCCGATCACCCGCTGGTCAATATTGTGCTGGTAACCTGAGTTGATCACCGAGCGCACAATCTGCGGCGCCATCATCACCCCCCCGTTTGCAATGGCAGAGGCTGCCGTCGCCATCTGGATCGGCGTGGCGGCTACGCCCTGTCCAAACGCATTGGTGCCCAGGTCAGCAGCATACCAGTCATTATCACCCGGCGCCTTCAGGCGTCCTGTCGCCTCGCCCGCCAGATCCACCCCGGTCAGGTGGCCAATTCCAAAGGCTTGCATGTAGCGATAAAAATCATTAGGACCAAGCTGGGTTGCCACCCAGGCCAGACAAACATTCAAGGAGTGTTGCAAGCAGCCGGTCATGTCTTGCGGCCCCCAGGCGCCCATATTCCAGTTGTAGATCAGGGTGCCGCCGATCTCGATTTGGCCGGTATCGACAAAAACGGTCTCAGGAGTGACCGCCCCGGCGTCCAGCGCTGAAGCCATGGTCAGGATTTTATACACCGAGCCTGGCTCATAAGCCTGGCTTACAGCCCGGTTGAAGGGCGTATCCTTGGGATAGATATCTCCGTAACGCCAGAATTCATTCAAATCCATGCGAGGCATAGTGGCCAAGGCTAATACTTCGCCGGTCTGTGGCCGCATGACCACGATCGTCCCGGAGGCAGAGCCACTTTCTGCGACCGCCGAATCCACCAGCGCCTCCATTTCACGCTGGATTTCACGATCGATCGTTAGAACCAGGCTGGCCCCAGCAGGGACCTCGGGGATTTCCTGAACCCGGTTCGGATCCAGCGGCACCAGCACTGTCTTAGTTTTACCAGCCAGCAATTCGTTGAAGCGCTCTTCAACCCCAAAATAACCACGGTTTTCTCGGCTGACAAATCCGAGGATGTTCGATGCCAGTGTCTTCTCCGGATAGATCCGGCCCAGGTGCGGGGTATATACCAGGCCGCGCAAGCTGGGCAGGTTATCGCCTTTTCCGCCGGAGTATGCATCACTCATCTGCTCAATGAGAACAGAAAGTTTATCGATGTCAGCCTGGAGAACATTGTCTGCCAGAACGGCATACACGGCCGTATCCGATGGCTCGAGGCTGGCCCTGGTGTACGCATCGGCGTAATCGACATCCAAAATGGTAGCAACCGTTTGCGCGATCGTCTGGGGATTTTCGACAAATTGCAGTTCGACGCCTACTTCGTAGACGGTGCGATTTCCTGCTAAAAGGTTACCCCAGCGATCATAGAGCAAGCCTCGAGCCGGCTGAATGGTCTTCTTAAAGCTCGACCAGCCCTGGCTTTCGATCATGATCTTTTCGGATTGCCGCGGGTCGACCTGGATGCGAAATACTTGCAGCACGATTAACAGCGGTAAGATGGCAAACAGAGCACCCACGAACGAGTAACGCCAGGTGGTTTCTTTCTGGCTCATTGCCTGACCTCGGATAAAGAGAAGGAGATGCTGCCCATATTCCGTCGGGCCCAATCGAAAAGCGATTCGGTATATTGGGCGGGCAAAACAGGCGCGCTGGGCAGGGTACGCTGGATATTAGGCGCCAAAGTCACCGGCGGACGAGCGGTATAGCCCGGGATATTCAGGTAGACCGTCTGCTCCGCAGGCACCGGCTCAAAGCCCAATTTATGCGCCCTGGCTTCCATATCATCATAGGACAACACAATGGCAAGCTGGGATTGTAGATCTTCGATATCCCGATCCAGGATCTCGGTTTCACGTTGCATCGCCTGGATGTCGCGCCCGACAGCAGAAGCCTTGGCGCTGACATTCAGATAAATCCCAGCCACAAGTGCAATTGATACCAGGACCAGCGAGAACAGGCCAATTAGCTGGAGTTGTTTCCGCCAGGGCGCCTGGGCATAGGTCTGCGCAAAGGTTTCCAGGTGATTCATAGATCGGTCTATCTCACTAAGAAGTGTATATCCTGCCTTCGATTACTATGCAACAACTGTGCCAAATAACCGGCCTGGTTATGTACCAGCCGGAAATTGTGTTTGATCTGAAACGCGCTCCGCCACTCGCAACCTTGCGCTGCGTGAACGCGGGTTTTGCGCTATTTCGTCCGGGTCAGGCATCACCGGACGCCGGGTGACCTCGATTAGGGTCGCCTTATGCCCACAGGTGCAAACCGGCTGCCGTGGTGGGCAAAGACAATCCCGACTTTCACGCCGGAAGAATTGCTTTACAATGCGATCTTCCAGCGAATGAAACGCAATGACGGCCAACCGGCCACCTGGAGCCAGAGCGTCAACCGACTGTGGCAAAACGCTCTCCAGTGCATCAAGCTCACGGTTCACCGCGATGCGCAACGCCTGAAACGTGCGCGTAGCGGGGTGGATTAATCGTCCTGACGCCTTCTTCTGGCGGCCCTTGAAACCTGGTTTACTTGGGCCCAGATTTTGCAGGATAGCCGCCAGTTCAGTCGTTGTGTGCACCGGCCTGGCTCGAACGATGGCACGGGCAATCTGGCGGGCCCGCTCTTCTTCGCCGTAGCGAAATAGCAACTGCGCCAGTTCTTGCTCTGACAGGTCATTGACCAGATCAGACGCCCGCAGGCGGGCATGTGGATCAAAGCGCATATCCAGCGGCGCATCGGACTGGAAAGAAAAACCCCGGTGCGGTGTGTCTAATTGCATCGAGGAGACACCCAAATCCAGCACGATGCCATTCACGGCTGCCCAACCCAACGCCCGAAGCTGCTCCTGAAGGGAAGTGTAGGATGCCTGGCGCAGGATCGCCCGATCGCCAAATGGCTCGAGGCGGGTGCGAGCGATTTCCAAGGCTTGCGGATCGAGATCCAACCCCAGCAGCAACCCATCCGGCGAGCTGGCCTCAAGGATGCCCCAGGCATGTCCCGCAGCGCCGAGTGTACAATCCACATAATGACCTGCCGGTGAAGGCCGTAAAGCGTGTATAATCTGGTGGTAAAGAACAGGACGGTGCATTGAACCGTCATACTTCTCGGGTTATCTCGAGGACAAAACCAAGTTACCCGGAGGTGAGCTCTAAACTGGAAAAACGTTGGGCGTTGGCCTGGACATCATGAAGCTGTTCATCCTGGTTTACCCAAGCTTCTGGCGACCAGATTTCGAAGTAAAGCCCGGCACCCACCACGACGACAGTCGTGTCTAGGCCGGCAGCCTGCCGAAGGAACTGGGGTATCAGGATCCGCCCCGCCCGATCGAATTCCACCCGGTCCGCTGTAGAGAAGACCAAACGCCTGAGCAGTCGTTTGGTTGGATCGGTGATACTCATCTGGTTGATATTGATGCTGAGCGCTTCAAAGACGGCAGAAGGCAAGACCATAAGATTGGGATCGAAGCCTTGCGTCACGTAGGCGCCATCGGGCAGCAAAAGATCGCGATAACGAGCTGGGATCGTCAGCCTTCCTTTTTCATCCAGATTGTGGTAAAACCGACCAAAGAACATACGTTCTAATTCTCCGATTAAAGGCGAAACGCCGGCAGACCGGCGTCATGCACCACAATTTCCCACTTTCACCCACAAACACCCACAGTATATACGAAATTGGTCTGAAATGCAAGGAATTCGTCCCTTAAATACCTGAATTAAAGGACTGTTTTTGCAAAATTCTTTAAATCACAAATCCTTTATCAGAGTCGGGCCATCATTATTACAGTAATCCAAAGAGAGGCTTCAATGAATCATTCCTACCAGAATTTGTTCGTCGGCGTAGATAGCCAGGTGCCTTTGCTGGATGGGACCCTGCGGAGATATATAAACCTGGATAACGCAGCCTCTACCCCATCCCTGCGAGCTGTTCAGGAAGCGGTGAACAACTTCCTACCCTACTACAGCAGCGTGCATCGTGGGACTGGCTTCAAGAGCCAGCTCTCCACGCACGCCTATGAACAGGCACGCCAGGCTGTGCTGAGGTTCGTTGGCGCCGACCCTGTGAAACACACCTGTATTTTTGGTAAGAACACCACCGAAGCCATCAACAAGCTGGCGCGCCGCTTCCCGTTCACGGCAGAAAAGGATGTGGTCATTACCAGCGGCATGGAGCACCATTCGAACGATTTGCCCTGGCGCAGTGTGGCGCGAACCGTTCATGTTGGCCTGACACCGGATGGACGGCTGGACGAGGCCGATTTTGACGCCAAGATGAAGGCATTTGGAAGCCGAGTCGCCCTGGTGGCGATCACCGGTGCAAGCAATGTTACCGGCTTTCTCATTCCAATCCACCGCCTGGCTGAGAAGGCGCATAAAGCCGGAGCGCAAATATTAGTGGACTGTGCTCAGCTGGCGCCCCATCGCCAGGTGGACCTGCTCCCGCTGGATGAACCGGCGCACCTGGATTACGTGACCATCTCAGCGCACAAGATGTACGCCCCCTTTGGCACCGGTGCGCTGGTTGGACGGCGCGACACCTTCGAGAGCGGCGACCCTGACCTGCGTGGCGGCGGCACAGTGGAGATCGTGACATTGGATGACGTGGTTTGGGCCGAGCCGCCAGATCGAGATGAAGCCGGCAGCCCCAACACGATCGGCGCGGTAGCACTGGCGGCAGCCATCGCACAACTGAATGCAATCGGCATGGATAGCGTATCCCAACACGAAGCCGAGCTGACTGAATACGCTCTCCGGCGGCTGAGGAATTTACCCGCGGTGCACGTTTACGGCGATACAGACCCGGCCAATGCTCCCACCCGGTTGGGCGTCATCCCGTTCTCCATTAAGGATGTAATGCACTTCAAGGCCTCTGCAATTTTAGGGTACGAGTTTGGGGTAGGAGTACGCAGCGGCTGTTTCTGCGCTCACCCGTATATCCTGCACTTGCTCGGCCTGACGGCCGAAGAGGCTCGCCAGGTGCGCGAGCGCATGCTGGGGAAAGATAAATCTGACATGCCCGGCCTGATCCGAGCTTCCTTTGGCCTTTACAACTCGTTGGAAGATGTCGATGGATTTATCGAGGCGCTGACCAAGATTGCAGGCGGCGATTACAAAGGGGTTTACACACAAGATATCACCACAGGCGAATACCACCCGGCCGGCTGGCAGCCGGATTTTGAGGGTTATTTTAAGGTGCCTGCAGAGGTCGTCTCGTAGCGACCATCGATCCCTTTTTGCCTGGCCAGGTGGCGAAAAAGGTTTTCTGCCAGCGGGCTGCGCCCGATGTTGCCCAAGCAAACAAAGCCGATGCGCCGGATGCGTCCCATAGGCCGTCCCAGAACGGTATCAGGCGCGGCTCAGAGAATCCATCACGGCAACAGCAGCCATGTTGACGATATCCCTGACCTCGTCACCCGTCTGTAAAACATGCACCGGCGCGCCCATTCCCAGGAGGATCGGCCCAATCGCTTGAGCATTTCCCAGCCGGGCCAGCAGCTTATAGGCGATGTTGGCCGACTCCAGCGAAGGGAAGACCAGGACATTGGCGTCTTTTACCCGGCTGAAGGGGTAACGTTCTTCGACAATCTCTGGCACAACCGCTGTATCCGCTTGCATTTCACCCTCAACGACCAGATCGGGGCGCTGGCGTTTGATCATTTCTACGGCCGAGCGCACTTTATCAGAAAGCGGATGGCGCGTGCTCCCAAAGTTCGAGAAGGAAAGCAATGCCACACGCGGCTCCAGTCCTAGATGGCGGGCAAAGTCCGCCGCCAGGATAGCGATCTCCGCCAGGTCTTCGGCAGTAGGATCGATGTTCACCGTCGCGTCGGTGAAGAGGTAGGTGCGATCTTCGACAACCATAATATAGACCCCGGCGGCGAGCCGAGCGCCTTCACGGGTGTGGTGGATTTGCAATGCCGGGCGAATTACATCCGGGTAGTCGTGCGTCAAGCCGGAGACAAACGCATCCGCGTCACCCATTTTGACCATCATCGGGCCAAGGATATTCGGCTGGCGCACCAACCGCCGGGCGTCTTTCAGGGTCAGTCCCTTACGCTGGCGGATCTCATTTAAGGCCCGGGCATACTCATCGACGCGTGTGAAGCTCGCCGGATCCACGATCTCGGCGCAGCATTCCAGCCCCAAGCGCTCGAGCTCTCTTCCAATCACCTCCGGGCGTCCGATCAAAAGAGGCAGGCCAATTTTCTCATCCACGATTTGCGCAGCGGCGCGTAAAATTTTCGGCTCCTCTCCCTCGGCGAAGACGATGCGTTTCTGCGGCATACTACTCTGCGCTTTTTGCAGGATGAAATGCCGCACCTGCTCGCCCTTGCCCAGGCGGAAGGTAAGTTGCTCGCGGTACTCATCCAGATCGATTTGCTTTCGTGCCATACCGGTCTCCATGGCGGCTTTGGCAACCGCCGGAGATTCCCACAGCATCACGCGCGGGTCGAGTGGCTTGGGGAGGATGTATTCAGGGCCAAACTTCAGGTTTTCCAGCCCGTAGGCGCGCAACACGCTATCCGGCACGTCTTCTTTGGTAAGCGCTGAAAGGGCCTGCGCGGCAGCTACCTTCATTTCTTCATTGATCGCCCGAGCGCGCACATCCAGGGCGCCACGGAAAATGAATGGGAAACCCAAGACATTGTTAATCTGGTTAGGATAATCGGATCGCCCGGTAGCAACAATGGCGTCTGGTCGGGCCTCGCGAGCCAGCTCGTAGCGTATCTCCGGATCGGGGTTTGCCATTGCAAAGATCAGGGGCAATTCCGCCATTGTCTTCACCATTTCCGGTGTGAGGATATCGGCGGCCGAAAGGCCGTAAAAAACATCGGCGCCACGCACTGCGTCCGCCAGGGTACGAGCGTCGGTGTCGGCAGCCAGGCGCTCTTTGTATTGGTTCATCCCATCGAGGCGCCCTTTATAGACCACTCCACGGGTATCTACCAGGGTGATATTTTCGCGCCTGGCGCCCAGGCGGATGGTCAGCTCGGCACAGGAGATGGCTGAGGCGCCCGCGCCGGAGACCGCGATTTTAATCTCATCGATGCGCTTGCCGATCACCTCCAGGCCATTCAGCAGTGCGGCGCCGGAGATGATCGCCGTGCCATGCTGGTCATCGTGGAAGACCGGAATATCCAGCATCGACTTGAGCGTCTCTTCGATGTGAAAACATTCTGGGGCTTTGATATCTTCCAGATTGATACCGCCAAAGGTCGGTGAGATTGCGGCCACGACCTGGATGAGCAGCTCCGGGTCGTGGGTGTTCACCTCGATATCGAAAACATCCACATCGGCGAACTTCTTGAACAGCACCCCCTTGCCCTCCATCACCGGTTTGCCGGCCAGGGCGCCGCGGTCACCCAGACCAAGAATCGCCGTGCCATTCGAGACCACAGCAACCAAGTTGCCCTTCGAGGTGTACTCATAAGCCAGATCCGGGTTATCGGCGATCTCCAAAACCGGTATCGCGACCCCGGGAGAGTAAGCCAAAGATAAATCAAACTGGGTCGCCATTGGCTTGGTCGGGACAATCGCGACTTTACCGGGCTTCCCTCCCAGGCGGTGATATTCAAGAGCATCTTCACGGGTAATTTTTCGCATATTAATTTTCCTCAGGTTCATCGGATGGTCTTGTGTGATTTTACCTCACCTTGCTATAAAACCGTGATTCATGTAAACTCGTACTGAAGTGAGAGAGTAGAAACGCTGACAATGAGCCAGGCAGAAGAGAAAAAAAACCCGGAATACGAATTCACGCCACGCCTGGCAGCCATACCTACCGGCTCGCTGGGGTTGGACCTCGCTTTGGGCGCCGGCGGCATCTCGTGCGGTCAATTCGTTGAGATCAGCGGAACAGAATCCAGCGGAAAAACCACGCTGTGCCAGCACATTGTTGCACATGCGCAGCGAATGGAGAGGTTATGTGCGTGGATCGACACAGATCACAGTTTCAATCCGGTTTACGCCATGAGTTGCGGGGTAGCATTACAACATTTGTTATTTACCAGCCCGCCCGACGCCGAACAAGCTTTTGACACCCTGGAGGCATTGATTGGAACACAATCGGGGATTGTGGTTGTGCTGGACTCGGTTGATGCCCTGACCTCACGCGATGAATTAGGCCTGCCTTTAGGGATCAACCCCTCGGCTGTGGCAGGCAGTAACATTGATAAGCTATTGTCGCTCTTGTTACGAAAGCTTACCCCGGTGGTAAACAGGAGCCAGGCGGTCGTGTTGTTTACGAACCGGTCGCAACAGCACAGGAGCGAAGCGTATCACCAGCTATCGGCCCACCTTTCCCGCCTGGCGCTCAAGCTGCACGCCGGTTTGCGTCTCAGGCTGCAAGCAACCGGCCACCTCCTGGAGAATGGGGTCATCACCGGACAGCGCGTGCAAGTGAAAATCTTGAGGAATCAAAATGTCGCGCCCCCCCTTCGTGTAGAGTTTGATATAATATACAATCAAGGAATAAATTATAGCGGCGAGGTTTTTGACCTGGGACTCCAGGCAGGCTTGATCCACCAGCAAGGGGAGGCATTCACCTTGCAGGGGCTGAACCTGGGGATCGGACGCACACAGGCGATCGAAACGCTGGAACGCCAGGCGCTGATCCGACCAATGGAACAGGGCATTCGCCAGAAGCTGCTGAGAACACCGTTATCCGGAGAGATATAGCTCTCCTTGCTTATTATTTTCTCAGCGGCCATCAAGTGACCAAGCAATGCGATCTGGATGCATTGTTAAGCGATATGTGATCTCAGGGCAATGATTGTAATGGTGCAGGGTCAGTTCTGCGTGCAAGTAATCGAGCTGACGGCGGAAATTTAAGTTAGTCAAACCAGGCGAAAGAAGCACATCACAATCAATGCATCAGGCATACGGTAATAGGACATGAGCAAAACCAGGCGATAGCGCCATCCGCTGATGGCAGCGCGCTTAAGCTTACAATTTATTACCGCGAAACACATCTGAGATCCGCAATTCAAGCAGGGACACTGGCGGCCGCGTTCTGTCTGGCAAGGAGCGCGGCTGATTATTTTTAAAGAAGATGAACCATACAATCACTGCCCTGACCCTGCAAAAACGCAACCGCGAGCGCGTGAATGTGTTTCTAGATGGTGAATACGCCTTCGGCCTGGCGCGCATCGTAGCAGCCTGGCTGGTGGTGGGTCAGGAGCTAAGCGACGAAAAGATCACCCAGCTACGGATAGAGGACGAGCGTGAAGTCGCCTACCAGCGCGCTTTGAGGTTGATTCAATACCGGCCGCGCAGCGAAAGCGAAATTCGCCAGCTTCTTGGACGACATGCCGTGCCCGAGGAGCGCCGCCAGGAGGTCATCGAGCGGCTTAAACAGAGCGGATTGATAAACGACGCTGAGTTTGCGCAAGCCTGGGTAGAAAATCGTACCGAGTTTCACCCGCGCAGCCGCCGTGCGCTGGCCTACGAGCTGAGCCGGCGCGGCGTCGATGCGCAGGTAATAGAACAATCGCTGGAGGCGATTGACGATGACGCAATGGCATACCAGGCGGCCTTGCGTCCGGCGCGTAAATACAAAGACCTGGAGTGGAACGATTTCCGCCAGAAGATGTACCGTTATCTGGCCCAGCGCGGCTTCAACTATGGCGCCAGCGCTCAGGCGATCGCGAAGATCTGGCAGGAAATGCACGGTGAGGAATCAATAACTGAAGAAGAGGGATTCTTATGACGATTTGGACATTCATTTTGATCGAGCTGATCGCCCTACCCATTCTGTTTTTTCTGGGTGCGGCGCTCGGCTATTACTATAAACAAAGCCAGTATGAGAAATTGCAGCTACAGCAAAAAGTCGAAGCG
>MGNS01000007.1:22882-31777 GCA_001795165.1 Chloroflexi bacterium RBG_16_57_11 | reverse complement strand
GGCGCGCGACCAGGCACTACAGGTGATTCAGAAGGCTGAAGGCGACATCGAGCGGCGACGCAACGAGATCAACAAGGAGGAAGATCGTCTGCAGAAGCGCCGAGAAGAGCTGGATGTACGACTGGATCGGTTGGAGAAGCGCGAACAGACGCTCAACAAGCGGCAGAGCCTGATGGACAAGCGGACCAACGAGATCGACCGGTTGCACGAACAACAAACCGAAGAGCTGCAGCGGATTTCGCAGATGAGCACCGATGAAGCGCGATCGATCCTGCTGGCGGAGGTCGAAAAAGATGCCCGCTCGGACATGGCACGCATCATCCGCCAGGTCGAGCTTGAAGCTCGCGAAGAAGGCGAGACGCGCGCTCGAAAACTGATCGTGGCAGCGATCCAGCGTGTGGCCTCGGAGCATGTTGTCGAGGTGACAACCTCTGTAGTGGAGATTCCTTCGGATGAGATGAAAGGGCGCATCATCGGACGCAACGGCCGCAACATCCACGCCTTCGAGCAAGCAGCCGGGGTGGATGTCATCGTAGATGACACCCCGGAGGCGGTGACAATTTCCTGCTTCGATCCGGTGCGCCGAGAGGTGGCAAAGCGCGCCCTGGCGAAGCTGATCCAGGATGGGCGGATCCACCCGGCGCACATCGAGAAGGTGCTCAAAAACGAGCAAAAAGAAGTCGACCGGGTGATCATCGAAGCAGGCGAGCAGGCTGTATACGAAGCCGGCGTGCCCGGCATGCACCCTGAGATCATAAAAGTCCTCGGAAGGCTGAAGTATCGCACATCCTATGGGCAGAACCAGCTCGCTCATGCGGTGGAAACCGCCAAGCTGGCGGCGGTAATCGCCGCCGAATTAGGGGCAGATGTCGAAGTGGCGCGCGCTGGCGCCTTGCTGCACGATCTAGGAAAAGCGATCGATTACAACATGGAAGGGACGCACGCACAGCTTGGCGCGGAGATTGCCAAGCGCTACGGCATGTCGCCCAAGGTCGTCAACGCCATTGCTTCGCACCACCACGAAGTGGAACAAGAAACCGTGGAAGCAGCCATCGTCGAAGCGGCCGACGCGATTTCCGGCGCACGCCCAGGCGCGCGGCGAGAAAGCCTGGAGCAGTACATCAAGCGGGTACGCGCTCTGGAGGAAATCGCCAACTCGCACAAGGGCGTGACACAAAGCTATGCACTTCAGGCCGGGCGTGAGATCCGTATTTTTGTAAAACCGGAAGAGATCGACGATCTGGCATCCATCCAGATGGCGCGGGATATTGCCAAGAGCATCGAAGAGAGCATGCAGTATCCAGGCCAGATCAAAGTGACCGTGATCCGCGAGACTCGGGCTGTCGACTACGCCAAGTAGGCTACTCCGGGGCAGGCTCTCCCGGTGGCGGGGACTGCTGTCTCCCCATCACATCTAATAGCTGGGCAATGCGCGCCAGATACAGTGCGCGGATATTCTGTCGCGGCTCCCCCTTTGCCGCCACATCCTCCAGACCATGGACGATGCTCATCAACATCTCAGCTTGCGCTTCGGCACGCCCCATCTCTTCGTAAGCCAGACTCTGTGACTCACCGTAAGCCCGCATGATGGTCGCGTTGCCCATCCAACGTGCCTGCCAGGTATTCACACGTTGCTCAGCCACTTCTTTCTCTAAGGTCTCAAAATGACCGATGTCGATCCAGAGTAGCTCGACGCCCTTTTCACGGAAGCGGGTTCGCCCGGTGTCGCTAAAAAACTGCTTGAGGATCCGACCACGCGGGTCTTCGCTCTCGATGATCGGGGCGGTCAGATGATCCACCAGGTTCTGGCGGATATAGTCGGCGATGAGCGATTCGACCACCGTATTTACCCCGGTATGCCATTCCCCCAAACCCGTTGCATCCAGCGTGCGGTTATACACCGCCTGGATCACAGCTTGCTCTGTATAAGGGTATGGGTTCTCCGGTGTGCGCCCCAACCCGCTATCCCCTGGCTTGCCACTATCCAGCCGGTAACGATAGCGTATATCACGAGCGACGACCTCGAGGCCATCGCGTGAAGTGGCCGCGATCTTCTCCACTTGGGCATAACGCTCTTCCAGACTTAAGACTTCCTTCACCCGCTCCAGATATGTGATGAAATGGCGGCCCGCGCCCAAGACACGTATCCGATTATCCAATCCTTCAATCAAGACGACATTGCCGGGATGGATGTGCAGATAACCCGGACCTCCTACCGACTGGATCAAATTGGGTTCCCCCAGGCTGTCAACCTGCGGTTTGCCATCGGCAATCACCAGGATTGGATAATTGAATGAGAAAAGCGACGCCATCAGATAATGCCAACCGCTGCGCAGATCAGCCAGGGAGTAAGCCAGCTGTGTAAAACGGGCACCGACCAGCAACAATAAGACCAGGATTACCGGAGGAATCAACCAGTAACGCCAGCTCATTCCAGGTAACGTGCTCAACGGGAAGAGCACAATATCAAGCAGGGTAAAGACCACGGTTGCCGCCAACAAAACGAGCAACCAAAGAATACCCATTACACCCGGTGACAATTGCCGGGTGGACTCGTTCGACGAGTTAGGCGCAGGATCAGTCGTTTTCCACCTGGCCATGAGCTTCCTCTTGTTGCGGAGTGCCTTCCACCGTGGAAGAGAGGCTCCCTTCCAGTAAGGCTGGTTGCACCTGCTGATCATCGGGTAACAGCCACAAGCGCAAGCTATTCAACACCTGGATGGTATCGATGGGCAGCAATTGTCGGGTCGAAGGCTCCAATGCAATATCTTCCAGGGCCTGGAAGATGCGCAGGGTAAGCGCTTCCTCAGGATAAGCCGAGGTGTTAATAATTTGCGAGAGTGCGTTGATCATCTCGCGCTGTTTTTCAGCACGAGCGTGGTTCTTGATGCGGACGGCTTCCAGATCCAGGTCGGCTTTGATCAATTCGGCTTCCCTCTGCCAGCGGGCGCGCCAGTTATCCAGGCGTTGCATCCTGATCTTGGGGTCGGTAGGCATCAGCTCGGAAAAGCCGGCATGAAGAACTTTGATGCCTCGATCGCGCAGCACTTTCGAAGCATGCAAATCCTGAGCCGGTGCGAGGCGGAATTGCCGGTTGTCCAGACGCTGGCCTTCTTCAGGCAGCTGCCCGTCCAGACGATGAACGAACTGGTAAGATATCACCCCTTGATAGCGGACTTTTCGGGCAAAAGCCGGCTTGAACTCGGTCTGCAACGGAAAACCCGCCGGGTCATCCGGCAAATAGAGCGAATCATAGGGCACCTGGGAGATCATGTTGCGAAAAATTTCAGTGGCCACCAAAGCAGGCAGGCTGCTCCAATCATCCACCTTGCTTTCGTCGACGTGACGCGCCCGGGAATATACCGCGGCAAAAATCCGACCCTCATCGATAGGATATGGTGGATAATCCTGGCCTTTCTCCAGCGGCTCGATAGGCGCATTTGACTGTCGATAGGCGAGATATTCGAGGGCAAAACCGTGAATTTCATGCTTATCGACATCATCCAGCTCGTCCGAAATCGAAAGAATCTTTTGGGTCTGGGGGTCAAGATTGAGCACGCACAGATTTCTAAATGTCGGCTTGCCCAGGTAAGCCACCTTGATCGTAGTGGCAGGCTGACCGAGGGTGAAAACCGCGACGACATTGGTCTTTACTTCGATGCCATCGCTGGTGTAACCCAATACCCCCGGGTTGGTGCAGGCTTGCTTGCGAAGGCTGACCACACCACGCAGCCTTTCGCTCCTGCGAATAAAGGTCAAACCAGGTCTGCCAACCCGGACGAGCGGGCGAGCCCGCCTTGATTTAGCTGTTGAGGCAGGCAATGCGGGAACCGAGAAGTTTGACGGAGCAGACGTTTGTCGTTCAAGGACAATGGCGCTGTTGAGATCGACGATGGCGGCACCACTTCCAACTTTTTGCCTGCTATACAAATCCTTGACAATTTGCCCCTCACGCACCCGAATCAACGGCGCCCGGCTGCCTCTGAGGAAACGGGTGAAGAGCTGCATGGCATCCCATTGCTCGGCAGCTGACCGCTCCGGAAGCACTGCCCCACCGATCAAATACACTATTAATAAAGCAAACAACAAAGCGCCAGCAATATTGAAGGCAATGAACATGATTTGAAGGAACAGCTCGTCGGCGGGAGGCAGGCCGGTTACCGGTTTGTCCAGCAGTAATTTCGGCGCGGCCACCATCAAGCTCCAAAGCAGCCTGATCTCATAGCGAAAGATGAAGAGGAAGACCAGAAGGAGGATCCCCTTGGTCAGCAACTGTAGACAGCCTGCATTCCTACGTAAAACGCCGGTGGATTTCATACTATTTTGATCTTATAGTTATCTTATTCAATAATGATAGTTGTGTCAAGGACGGAATCTATGCTTCAGTGGTAAGACTTAGCCTATTGATAAGCAATGAATCAGGATAGAAAGGGGTTTTGCAGACGCTCTTGCCCGACTGTGGTTTCCGGCCCGTGCCCGGAGAGCAGACGCGTCTCGTCGGGGAGGGATAAAATTTGCGCCCGGATGCTGCTCATCAAGGCCTTGTAGCTGCCGCCGGGCAGATCGGTGCGCCCGATACCGCTCATGAAGATGACATCTCCACACAAGACGAGCCTCTGTGAGGCGCAATAAAAGACCACATGCCCGGGGGTGTGCCCAGGAGCATGGCGGACTTCGAAGGTGTAGCCACCCACGCGCAGCAGCTGCGCATGGCTCAGAGAAATCGATGGAGGCGGGCCGGGGTCGATGCGCAGGCCAAAGAGCGAGGCGCCGCCTTGCGCCTCCCAGAGCGGTTGGTCGGCAGGGTGCAGGGCTACCGGAGGCGGCGGCTGTACCTGCCTTACAATCCCGGCAGCGCCGGCGATGTGGTCGAAGTGTGCGTGGGTCAGCCAGATGGCGCTGATGCGCCAGCCGCGGCGTTGGGCTTCAGCGGCGATGACCTGCCCATCCCAGGCCGGGTCGATGACCACGGCTACGTTATTGGCGATATCCGCCACCAGATAAGAATTGGTTTCAACGGGACCAAGAATCATTGTGATGATTTCGAGCATGGCTAAACTCCCGATTTTCTATCCAGACGCGACCATAACCAGATAAATACACCATCCAACGCGAGCATCGCGCCCACCACCACCCCGGCGCTGCCCAGGGCGCGCGCCCAGGGACCGCTCAACCCGAAGAAGTCGATCACCTGGATTTCAATCCGCTGCGCAGTGAGCACCTGGCGCATGGCCGGTCCGCCGGCAGCGGGGATGAAGCTCAAGTGCAGCCAGACAGTTCCATCTGCCCCCCCGAGGCGGTTGGGCTGGAGGTCCCAAATGAAGATGACCGGCCGGCCTGGGAAAAAACCCTGGCTGACCTCACCCGTCGGCGTATGCGGGATGCCGGGAAGCTCCAGGCGCGCCTCAGCCAGCACAGAAAAAGCTTCGCCCGCTGTCGGTGAGATTTGCGAAGATGAGCCCTCTCCCTTGGCAGGGCTTACCCTCAGGCGAACCGAGGCCAGCTCCCCTGAGCGAATTGCGGCAGGCCATTCGAGGTGTAGGAGGCGCGGTTCTGCAACAGCGAGCAGGTCACCGGTAACTGCTGAAGTCAGCTCTTCAGGGAGCATCTCAGCCGGGGAGATCGACAGGCTGCGCGTCTGAGCCGGGAGAGGCCACAAGCTCCAGATCAACGCAACAAACGAACCTATACAGAACAGGAAACCAAACCCTCGACGAATAACTATCCCGGGTATTTTTCTAAAATAGGCACGCGCCGCTTGCACAAGCATCTACCTAAAGAATCATCTCTGATACAGTCGCCAATTGTATACCTTCCTTTTCCGCCTGCCGGCGAACAGCGTGAGTGAACCCAGATCGAGAAAAAAGAAAATAAGTCACTTTATTCCACAAACGAGCCGATGATAAATTTTGGGTCTTGCGTTTTAAATTTTCCAAAATATCGATGCCCACCGGATTGACCGACCACTTACATTCACCCACTAGCAGGGCTCCCTCGCTATCGCTGACAGCCAGGACATCAATCTCACTATTTTTATCCCACCAGCCACCAATCCGATCCGGAAGGAATGGCAGATCACCTCTGCGAGCTAACCGAACAATATAGGACCTGGCTGCTTCTTCAAAAGCATAGCTGACGAAGTTTTCAAAGGTCGGGCGTACCCGTTGCGCCAGAATCCCATCTGCCATACCCAGATCCAAGGAGTTCTGATAAGGATGCACATAACGGAACCAGAATTTCAGAAAGGGATCCGAAATACGATAAATACCCTTCTTGCTTTTTTCGGGTTGGCTTTCGGTTGCAGGAACGCTACGATATACCAGGCGCATTTGCTGCAGGATATCCAGGTATCGAGAAGTTGTTGGGCTGTCGCCCACCCCAGATCTAAACGCAATTTCATTCAAACGCGTACTACCTTGAGCAATGGCTCGCAGGATGGAGAAATAATTACGCGGCTCACGTAACTCTTCCAATAACAAAAGACGTGGCTCCGGATATAGCAGCCCATTTACATCCAAAATATGCTTGCGGATATTGGTAAAGATGTCAACCTGATCCGTGAAAGTCGACAAATAATAAGGCATACCACCTAATATCGCCCAAGCTTCGAGTTGTTGGATGGGTGAATAAGATGGAAAGAACATCGGAACCGCAGGTAGTTCAAGCGGGTTTAACAAATTACTACCTGTACGACGGCCGTACAAGGGGGCCTTGTACCCCAATACTTCAGTTTCCATCATTCCAATATAAGAACCACATAGGATTATGAAAACTTTTGAGTTTTTAAGCCGCTCATCCCATACTTTTTGCAAGATCGAAGGGATGGCTTTATTTCCTCCAATCAGGTAAGTAAATTCATCTAAAACGACGATTGGACGTCCAGGCAGATCAACAAGAGCGCGCAGCGCAGCCTCCCAGGTTGGATATCTAAATCCTTCAGGGGTATCTGTGTGAGTGAGCCGATAAATTTCCTGTGAAAAAGCAGCCAGCTGGTCTTGATCAGAGCTCAGGGTCGCGATAAAGAAAATGTGAGGTTTTCCAACACAAAAAGTCCGCAGCAATTCCGTTTTTCCAACCCGTCTGCGACCATACAATATAAACAACTCCGCACGCTCAGAAGCATACAAGGTTTCTAATTGCTCTAACTCGATCTCACGACCAACGAACATTGCACACTCCACCAGAATTAAATACTAATCACAATTATTATAATCTGGATTTGTATTTTATGTTAGATCAAAAGCATCTGTTTCTTGGAGGGATTACAAAGATTAGGCAATTCGAAAGGCTTCAACAAACTCTTCCACACAAAAACAGGATGAGCGTCAGGTGGAAAACCTGACGCTCGATCTTGGTTTTTCGCTTAAAACATGCTACACTCAAAAACGTTGGGCTTGCAAAAAACCATTTTAAAACCACCATCTAATGGAGACCAGTACATGGCAAATCACGACCCTGAGCCGTTCCGCATCAAAATGGTAGAGCCGATACGGCTGATCGACCGGAGCGAGCGCGAAATTGCGATCCAGCGAGCGGGCTATAATATCTTTGGCTTGCTCGCGAAAGATGTATTTATTGACCTACTGACCGATTCTGGCACCGGGTCGATGAGCCAGGAGCAATGGGCGGCGATCATGCGCGGCGACGAGTCCTACGCCGGGGCACGATCCTTCGAACGGCTGTCGGAAGCAATGTACGAGATTTTCGGCTTTCAATATTTTGTGCCCACCCACCAGGGCCGGGCCGCCGAAAACATCCTATCGGCGCTGTACGTCAAGCCAGGGCAATACGTGCCTTCTAACATGCACTTCGACACGACCGAGGCCAACATCCGCGCCCGTGGCGGGCGGCCCACCAACCTGGTGATCGACGCAGCCAGCGAGCCGACCAACCGCCACCCCTTCAAAGGGAACCTGGACATCGACAAATTATGCGCTTTCATCGAGCAGGTTGGAGCGGAAAACGTGCCGTTGGGGATGATCACCATCACCAACAACGCCGGCGGCGGGCAGCCCGTCTCGCTGGAGAACCTGCGGGCGGTAGCAGCCACGTACCGCCGGTACGGCATTCCATTTTTTATCGACGCGTGCCGCTTTGCTGAGAACGCCTACTTTATCAAACTGCGCGAGACAGGCTATTCGGACAAGAGCACGCTGGAGATCGCCCGAGAGATCTTCGCCCTGGCAGACGGGGCTACGATGAGCGCCAAGAAGGATGCGATTGTCAATATTGGCGGCTTCCTGGCGATGAACGACCAGTCGCTTTACCAGCGAGCGTGCAACGAGCTGATCCTGCGCGAGGGTTTTCCCACCTACGGCGGGCTGGCAGGGCGCGACCTGGAAGCTATGGCGGTGGGCCTGTACGAAGGCCTGGATGAGAGCTACCTGGCTTACCGCCTGGGGCAGACCGCGTACCTGGCTGAGCGCCTGCTGGAGGAAAATATCCCGATCATCGAGCCGCCAGGCGGCCACGCGGTGTACCTGGACGCCGGGCAGCTGTTTGCACATATCCCGCAGAGCGAATTCCCGGGACAGGCGCTCTCGATCGAGCTCTATTTGGAAGGCGGCATTCGCGCCTGCGAGATCGGCTCGGTGATGTTCGCAACCCCTGATCCTCAAACGGGCAAGATCGTGCACCCCAAGCTGGAGCTGGTGCGCCTGGCGATCCCGCGCCGGGTGTACACTCAAAGCCACCTGGATTACGTGGTGAAGACGGTGTGCAAAATCGCCAACCGGCGGGAATCGGTGCGCGGGTACCAGTTTACCTACGCGCCAGAGCTGTTGCGGCATTTCACAGCGCGCTTCGCCCCATTGGAGGAGCGTTTACCAGTCCCGTAGGGGCGGGTCTGGGCGTGGATGAATGAAGGGTCGAGGGTTGCGCAGACCCGTAGGGGCG
>MGNS01000007.1:13384-22827 GCA_001795165.1 Chloroflexi bacterium RBG_16_57_11 | reverse complement strand
AGGATTGGAAGGTCAAGGTATGTGCAGACCCGCCCCTACATCGGAATGCGTGGGTAGGGGAGGGTCTGGGCGTGGATGATTGGAAGGTCGAGGGTTGCCCAGACCCGCCCCTACAATGGTCAACGAGAAGACGAGATGAAAACGGTTCGTAACCTGCTGAAGGAGAAACGCGCTCAGGTCTGGTCAGCCTCAGCAAAAACGCGGTTTTCGAAGCGGTGCGGCTGATGGCAGGCAAAGACATTGGGGCGCCGGTCATGCTGGAAGGCGAACAGATGGCGGGTAAATTCACGGAACAGGAAGAAAACTTGCAACGCATGGAACGAGCAATACCGGCCGAAAGCGATCTGCTTATCTGAGTCTATGCCTGATCCTGAAAAAGTGTCCAACCCTCAACTGACTCTGCTCACCTCTCCAGACTGGGAGGATTACGAGCTACTGGACAGCGGCAAAGGCGCCAAGCTGGAACGCTATGGCGCGTATACTTTTGTGCGCCCCGAACACCAGGCTGTCTGGCGACGGACGCTGCCCGAGGAGCGTTGGAAGGCTGCCCACGCCACTTTCCAACCCACCGGGGAAGAAAGCGGCGGGCAGTGGCAGTTCCATCGCCCGGTCAAGACGCCCTGGAAAATGAGCTATAAGGGATTGAGCTTCCTGGCTTTCACGGCCAGCTCGCGCCATATGGGCGTGTTCCCGGAGCAGGCGGCGCAATGGGACTGGATGGTGGAAAAATTAAGAGCCTACGACAACCGGAGCCAGGCACCGGTGCGCGTGCTCAACCTGTTTGGGTATACCGGGCTGGCGACGCTGGCAGCGGCGCGAGCCGGGGCGCAGGTGGTCCATGTGGACGCATCTAAAAAATCGATGCTGCTGGCGCGCGAAAACCAGGCGCTGTGCGGTCTGAGCGATCGCCCGATCCGCTGGCTGGTGGATGATGCGTTCAAGTTCGTGCGCCGGGAAGTGCGTCGCGGATCGCAGTACGAAGGGATCGTGCTGGATCCACCCAAATTCGGGCGCGGCCCGCAAGGCCAGGTGTGGGAGCTGTTCGAATCGCTGCCCGAGCTGCTGCAGAACTGCCGGTCATTGTTAAGCCCCAAACCCTCCTTTGTGATCCTGACGGCGTATGCGATCCGGGCCTCGGCGCTCTCAGCCTATTATGCCCTGCAGGATATGACCAAGGGGCTATCTGGAGTGATCGAAACCGGAGAGCTGGCCCTGATTGAACGCAGCGCCGGGAGATACCTGTCGACTGCAATCTATGCTCGTTGGAACAGCATAGAAAGGTAAAAAATGAAATTATCACCTCTGATTACATTCAACGGCATCCTGTTCATCGCTCTCGGAATCGCCTTTGCTTTATACGGGCCGTTGATGATGGCTTTCTTTGATGTACCCGAGCTGAGCATCGACAGCACGACCTACTGGCACCTGGCGGCCTTTGCGCGCATGTTCGGTGCAGCGCTGTTCGGTTACGGCTTCCTGCTTTTTGCCCTGCGCGAAGCGGTCAATGAGCTTAGCGCGGCTCACCAGCGGCGGGTTGTGATGGCCCTGCTGTTGAGCAACCTGCTAGCGGCGGTCGTTTCGATCACACAGCAGTCTTCCATTTGGTACAACCCCGCGGGTTGGGTCACCACCGGCGTCTTCGCCGCGCTCACCCTGGCGTACGGGGCGATGCTTGTCGCCGGGAGGTCAAAGGGCGGCAACACAGCATAGCCTCCTAACAGATTCGTTTAATCTTCGCTTGCTATTGACACGCTGAGGTATAATCTCAGCGCTGCTTTATGTTAAACAAACTAAAACACCTGATTATCGGCAGTCCCCTCCCTACCCACGAACTGGCAGAAAAGAGGCTGAACAAAATCCGTGCGCTGGCGGCGTTCTCGCCCGATGCACTGTCTTCCATCGCTTACGCCAACCAGGAGATCTACCTGGGCCTAGTGGTTGCGGGCACTGCAGGTCTCATGATGGCCTGGCCGATCGGCGTCGCCATCACCATCCTGCTTATCGTCGTGGCAATTTCATACTATCAAACCATTCACGGCTATCCTTCAGGGGGCGGCTCCTATATCGTCGCGCGCGCAAACCTGGGAACGCTGCCTGGGCTCGTAGCTGCATCTGCCTTGCTCATTGATTACATACTCACTGCGGCGGTCAGCCTGACGGCCGGTGTCGCGGCGATTGCGTCGGCGTTCCCTGTATTATGGCCTTACCGGGTGGAAGTCGCGTTATTCATTCTGCTGCTGATCACGTTGATCAACCTGCGCGGCCTGAAAGAAACCGGCACGCTGATGGCTATCCCGGTGTATCTTTTCTTATTTACTTATATACCGATGCTGGTTTACGGAACTTTCCGACTGTTTGTGTACGGTCCGGTAGCTTATCCTCAAACAGCCCCGGTGGCCCTGGAACCGCTCGCATTGCTCATCGTGCTTCACGCTTTCTCTTCAGGCTGCACCGCGCTGACCGGGATTGAGGCCATCAGCAACGGAGTGCCAGCATTCCGAAAGCCTGAAAGCAATAATGCCGGAAGAACCCTGATTGTAATGGCTATCTTAATGGGAATCCTTTTCCTGGGCAGCATCGGATTGACACAGTTCCTGGGGGTAGTCGCTGGCCCGGAAGAGACGATCCTGTCGGCGCTAGCCCGCCAGCTGCTTGACAACAGCCCGTTTTACTACCTGATCCAGATTTCTACGCTGTTAATCCTATCCGTTGCCGCCAATACAAGCTTCGCTGACTTTCCACGCGTCTCGGCAATCCTGGCTCGAGACGGCTTCCTTCCTCGCCAGTTCACCGGCCTGGGAGATCGCCTGGTATTCGCAAACGGGATTGTAGTATTGTCAGTCGCGACTGGTGGCCTGATTATTTTGTTCCAGGGCGATACCCATGCGCTTGTGCCGCTGTTCGCTGTAGGGGCCTTTCTGGCTTTCACGCTTTCCCAAAGTGGGATGGTGGTGCACTGGATACGCGAACGCGGCGCTCACTGGCAGATTAAAACCCTGGCGAATGGTCTGGGCGCATTGGCAACCGGGGTAACCTTGATGGTCGTAGCGATCAGCAAATTCGGCCAAGGCGCCTGGATCACGATCCTGGTGATCCCATTACTGGTAACCATGTTCCTGAAAATCCGCGCGCACTACCGAGAGGTCGGGGAGCAGCTCTCGCTGCACGGCCTGCCGCCCTCGCTGCGTCCGTACCCTGCTCCACGGATCGTCATCCCGATCTCCGGGGTACACCGAGGGATTATCGATGCAGTAGATTTTGCGCGCGGCATCTCGCGGGAGGTGACGGGGGTGTACATCGAGCTCGATCCGGAGGTGACGCCGCGGGTGAAGAGAGAGTGGGAGCGCTGGTTCCCTGATATCCCCCTGGTTGTGCGACCGTCGCCTTATCGCTCCGTCGTTGGACCGCTAATTGACTTTCTGGATGAGACCGACGAGAAGCACAATGACGGGCACCTGGCTGCGGTGGTGCTGCCGGAATTCGTGCCGGCGAAATGGTGGCACGGGCTGCTGCACAACCAGACCACTTGGCTGCTCAAAGCCGCCCTGCTATATCGCCGACGGGACCTGGGTTTTCAGCGGGTGATTATCGACGTCCCCTATCATCTAAAGAAGTAAGCTCGGTCAGGACTTTTTCGCCTGCTGCCACAGGGCTTCCATTTCATCTAAAGTCAGATCAGACACAGCGCGCCCCTGAGCACGTGCGGCCTGCTCGATGTAGGCGAAGCGCCGGCGAAAGCGGAGGTTGGCCTCGCGCAGGGCGCTCTCCGGCTCGACTTTGTACCAGCGCGCCAGGTTGGCGACGGCGAAAAGCAAATCCCCGATCTCAGCCGCGCGCTCTTCACCCTCCACAGCCTGATGCACCTCTTGCAGCTCTTCTTCCAGCTTATCCAGCACGCCCTGTACGTCGGGCCAATCAAAGCCAACACGAGCGGCGCGCTTTTGATATTTTTCCGCCTGCGCCAGGGCGGGCAATGCCTGGGAGACGCCATCCAGCAAGCTGGCCTCGGCTTTTCCGGTCTCGAGGCGCTCCTGGGCTTTCAGGCGCTCCCAGTTTTGCAGTAAGTGCTGCTCATCTTTTACCTGGAAATCGCCAAAAACGTGCGGGTGGCGATAGACGATCTTGGTATTCACCCCGCTGAGCACATCTGTGATTGTGAACTCACCGTCATCTGAGGCGATCTGGGTATGCAACAGGATGAGCAGGAGCAAATCGCCCAGCTCTTCGCGCACGCCATCCACATCATCCGCATCTATCGCTGCCAGCGCTTCGTAGGTCTCTTCCAGAAGGTCGCTGCGCAGGCTGCGGTGGGTTTGCTCACGATCCCAGGGACAACCCTCCGGAGCTCGCAGGTGCGCTACCACCTCCAGGAAGGCTTCAAACGAGGTTTGTGGAGCAAGCGCCGGCACGTACAGCGCGGTCAGAAGGCCGGTATGCGGGCTGCGGTCGATCTCATACAGCGCCAGATCTTCGACAATCTGTTGGGGCGTCCCGGCGGCATGAACCAGCCTGACCGGATGCTCATCGGGATACAGGCTCATCAGATTCAGCTTGACCTCCGAGGCGACCGCGGTGGAATGGATCTGGGCCACCAGGGCTGGGACCCCGGGCGGGAAGGGTGGAACGTGGCTGAGGGCGAGCTGAAGAGCGTCAACCAGGGCGATGTGCGGGAAAGGGTCTAGCTCCAAGGCGGTGAACATAGGCTCCAGGAAGCTCAAGCCCTCGATAACCTGAACCGACATGCCCAGCGATCGGGCGCGCCGCAGGATCTCAGGCGCAGTGGCTTCGGCAACGAAGGGGTGCCCGGGGACGGCGTAAATCACGCCGCCCGGCCGGCGCCCGAGCTCCAGCACCTGTTGGATGATTTGCTCATAGACCTGCTCAAAAGTTTCTGCGTTATCGTAGAGTGAATCGAAGGCGTGCACCTGGAGGTGAGACGGCAGGCGCTCTACCACGGGGTGCTGCCGGGTGCGTAGCCAAAGCTCGGTTGCGCTTTCGAGCAGGTCCCACGCCTGGCGGGTGAGCAGGTTTGGATCCCCCGGACCTAAGCCGAGAAGGGTGATGTGTGTTTCAGTCATCATGGTTAAAACAAAACGTAATGCGTCTGGCGCGATGCGCAAGATGTTCCTGGGCGCATCACGCAATCTGCATTACGTTGAAATAATCGTTGGTTGGTAACTCTCCCTTTAAGCTACACGCACCCGTTTATTACACGCTGAAGGATGCATGGCAGTCTTCGATTTCGCAGCCATGCTTCGACTGCCGCTCAGCACGCTGCTTCGCTCAGACCGCCTTTTGAGCCCAATCAGGAGGTTATCGCTTGGTGTAGGTCGGGGCTTTGCGGGCGCGCTTGAGGCCAGGTTTCTTGCGCTCTTTGATGCGCGCGTCGCGGGTCAAGTAACCGCCTTTGCGCATCGTCGAGCGCAGGTCGGGGTTCATTTTAACCAGGGCGCGGGCTACGCCAAGCTGGACGGCCGAGGTTTGCCCGGTGACTCCGCCACCCTTCACCACCACG
The DNA here is from genome assembly GCA_001795165.1 of Chloroflexi bacterium RBG_16_57_11. Taxonomy (GTDB): domain Bacteria; phylum Chloroflexota; class Anaerolineae; order Anaerolineales; family UBA4823; genus RBG-16-57-11. The sequence continues at coordinate 17,312 of MGNS01000007.1, read as the reverse complement.
GTGACATCCAGGCTCTCAAGATTCTCGCCGGCGCTTTGCAGCGGGGCCAGAATAGCCTGCATATCCCCAACGCGGGGGAAATAATTATCCAGCGGCTTCTCATTGACAATGAACCTGCCCGAGCCGCTCATCACCCGCACACGGGCGGTAGCTTCTTTGCGACGACCAATGCCTTCGTAATACTGAACTGCCATGTTTCTACTCCTTGCCCAGCGCCAATAATTTCGGCTTTTGCGCTTCGTGAGGATGCTCTGGGCCACCGTACGCTTTTAGTTTCTTGATCAACTGGCGGCCCAACTTATTGTGCGGCAACATGCCCCACACCGCGCTGCGGATGACCCGGTCGGGGTGCCGTTGTAGCTGGTCGCGCAGGCTGGTCTCCGTCAGGCCGCTCGGATAGATCGAGTGACGATAGTAATATTTCTCCTGCAGCTTCTTCCCGGTGACCGTCACCTTTTCGCTGTTCACCACAACGACGTAATCGCCCGTATCCATGCCAGGGGTGAAATTCGGCTTGTGCTTGCCCAACAGGATACTGGCAATCTGTGTCGCCAGGCGCCCCAGGTTTTGGCCGCTTGCATCCACCAGGTACCAATCCTGGGTAATCTCGGCTGCTTTGGGTATATAAGTTTTCTCCACGCTTATCTTCTCCACATACCGGCGAGGCATGACCGGCCTGCACCGTAAATCTAGACATGAACTCACTATTCTAAAGGTTATCGCACCAGGTTATCACGGTAGATCACTTCGACCAGCGTGAGGCCCTGCGGCGGCGCCAGGTATTGCACCAACGCCCTTGAGCCACTCTCAAGGCATTCCCGTATCGCCTGCGGCTCGAGCGAACCCTGCCCGATGGCAACCTGAAAGCCGGTCAGCCTGCGCACCATCCTGAAGAGGAAAGCGTTGGCAGTGATCTCAAAGACCAGCTCGTCAGGTGAGACAGCGATCCACTCTGCACGGGTCACGCTGCGCACGGTGCTGCCGCCAGCCCGGGGCGGGGTGCCAAAAGCAGCAAAATCATGCGTTCCGTGCAAGTGTACCAAGGCTTCTCGCAGGCGATCGAAGTCCACCGGAGGCCATACCCGCCAGGCGTAGCGCTCTCGCAAGGGATGGCGCACCGGCTGGCAATACAGCCGGTAGCGATAACGCCGGGCCTGAGCAGCGTAGCGAGGGTGAAAGTCATCGGCCGCTTGTGTCACCGTTTGCACGGCGACATCCTCCGGCAGGTGAGCATTGATCGCCGAGCGCAACGCTTCCGGCGCATGCGCCCAATCGAGATCGAAGGCGATCACCTGGCCCGACGCGTGGACGCCTGTATCAGTGCGCCCGGAGGCCAGGATAGCCTTCCCCTGCCAACCCAACTGCCGCAGAGCAGTTTCGATTACTGCCTGGACTGTCCGCTCTTTCGGACCGCTCGCCTGGCGTTGAAAACCGAAGAACTCAGTGCCGTCGTAGGCGAGAATAACCTGGTAACGTGCCATCATGTCTGGTGAGCCATTTCTGGCTTCTTGCCATGGCTGGCAAAGCCATGGCTGGCAAAGCCATGGCTGGCTGAGCCATGGCTGGCTTTAGCAGACCAGCCAGCCAGACATTAATCTTCGACCAGCTCCAAAATGACCATATCAGCCGAATCGCCATGGCGCGGGCCGAGCTTGATCACGCGGGTATACCCACCCGGGCGGTTCTCGTAACGCTTGGCGAGATCGTCGAACAGCTTTTTGACCGTATCTGCGTCGCTCAAGCGAGCGGCAGCCAGACGGCGAGCGTGCACCATTTGGGCATCTCCGGCGGCGTTGCCGCGTTTGGCCAGGGTGATCAGGCGCTCTGCCTGACCACGCACAGCATAGGCTTTGGCGCGCGTCGTTTGGATGCGCTCGTGCTCGAATAACTGTTTGATCAGGATGCGCCGCAGAGCTCTTCGCTCATCCTTGTCACGGCTAAGTTTGTATCCAGCTACTCTGTGTCGCATGACTTAATTACTCCGCTTCTTTCTCGCTTCCGTCTTTGAGGTAGCCCTTCTCGCGCATTTTCTGGCGCAGTTCATCCAGGCTCTTTTCGCCGAAGTTGCGGATGGACATGACCGCTTCATCGCCTTTTTCCAACAGCTCCAGCACCTCACCGACAGTCGTAATGCCTGTGCGCTTCAGTGAGTTGAAAACGCGCACCGATAGATCCAGGTTTTCGATGGGAGTCTCGATCATCTCGCTGGTCAGGCGACTGCCTTGCTCTTCTTCCAAGGAGATTGCAGCCAGCGATTCTTCGCTGATACCGGCAATGTGTCGCAGGTGATCGATGACCAGCTTGGCGCTGGTGCTCAAGGCCTGTTCCGGGCCCATCGTCCCGTCAGTCCAGATCTCCAGGATCAACTTGTCGTAGTTGGTGCTCTGACCCACGCGAGCATAACCAACATCCCAGTTCACCCGGCGCACCGGGCTATAGATCGCATCCACGGGAAGCTCGCCGATGGGCAGACGACCTATGCGATCATCTGCAGGGGAATAGCCCCGCCCGATCTCGACGGTCAGTTCGATTTCGAGATGAGCATTATCGTCATCTACTGTAAACAGATACAGGTCTGGGTTGACGATCTCCACTTCCGGCGGGGTGATGATATCACCCGCAGTGACCACACCGCTGCCACGTACCTCGAGATGCAGGCGAGCGTTATCCACATCGTACAATTTCATCCGCAACTGCTTGATTTGCAGCATCAACCGGATGACGTCTTCGCGCACACCCGGTATATCGCTGAACTCGTGCTGAACGTCGGCGATGCGGATGGATGAGACCGCCGCTCCCTCCAGCGAGGATAGCAACACCCGGCGAATGGCATTCCCCAGCGTGATGCCATAACCGCGCTCCAGCGGGCTGATAATGAACTTGCCGTAATTGCGCGCTTCAGCCCCTCGCTCAATCTTCGGCGTTACCATATTACTTAAACCGATCACGGTTCACCTCATCCCTGTCAATTACAGGCTGGCGCGCTGGCGCGCCCTATGAGCGCGCCAACCTTGCCAAATATTTGCTCCGGGCTATTATCGCGAGTAGTACTCGACGATGAGTTGCTCTTGCAGGTTGCTGTCGATTTCAGATCGCTCCGGCAAACGGATCACCGAGCCAGAGAGAGACTTTAATTCCCGACTTAGCCAGGGCGGTACGTTGCGATCTTCAGCCACGGCTGAAAGATCCTTGAAGAAGGTGCGACCCCGCGAACCTTCACGCACGGCTACGACATCGCCCTGAGATACCAGCATGGAGGGCACATCAGTGCGGCGACCGTTCACGGTGAAATGACCGTGAGTCACCAGCAAGCGTGCCTGAGCGCGGCTATCGGCATAGCCGAGGCGGAAAATCACATTATCCAGGCGAGACTCCAGGATCTGGAGCAAATTCAAGCCGGTGAGACCGCGTCGGCTGAGCGATACTTGATAGTAGCGACGGAACTGGCGTTCCAGAATGCCATAGCTGCGGCGCGCTTTTTGCTTGGCGCGCAGCTGGCGATTATAATCTGAATCGCGGCGACGACGAAATTGGGCGCCCTTACCATGCTGGCCGGGGGCATAACCGCGCCGCTCGAAGGAACACTTCGGGCTAAAGCAACGCTCGCCCTTCAAGAACAATTTTTCGCCTTCTCGCCGGCACAATTTACAAACTGGCCCACGATACTTAGACATACGATAACTTCCTTATCCTTCCTTCAATTTCACCTTACGCGATGCACCTCAAGGGAGGCGAAAACGTAAAAAAACTAAACGCGGCGTTTCTTGGGAGGCCGGCAACCATTATGCGGCACCGGCGTCACGTCGGCGATCAATGTCACACGCAGACCCAGCGTTTGAACCGCCCGAATGGCGGACTCACGCCCAGGCCCCGGGCCTTTGACAAACAGCACGACCTCTTGCAGCCCCATCGCCATAGCGGCTTTAAT
>MGNS01000007.1:4217-13366 GCA_001795165.1 Chloroflexi bacterium RBG_16_57_11 | reverse complement strand
CCGGGCTGCAAAAGGCGTGCTTTTGCGTGAGCCCTTGAAACCAGCCGAACCGGCGCTGCCCCAGGCCACCGTGTTACCTTGTTGGTCGGTCACTGTGACAATCGTGTTATTGAAAGTCGCATTGATGTGGACCTGTCCGGAGGACAGCGTCCGCTTCACTTTCTTTGCACCGCCCTTACGGCGCGCAGCACGTACACTTTGAGCCATAGTACCTCACTATCTCATTGATTCGGGGCCTACACCGAGCAGTGTAAACTCCAATCCTGTCACTGCCGCCGAGACAGCCACTGGGTGGAAGGTACCCAATCCAGGCAGGCAGAATGAACCCAATTTTATTTCTTTGCGCCACGGCGGCGACCGCGACCGGCCACAGTTTTCTTGGGGCCCTTGCGGGTGCGGGCGTTGGTGCGAGTGCGCTGGCCACGAGCAGGCAGGTTGCGACGGTGACGCAGACCGCGGTAGCTGCCGATCTCGATCAGGCGCTTAATGTTCAGCTGCACCTCGCGGCGCAGGTCGCCTTCGACTTTATAATTCTGCGTGATATAGTCGCGCAGCAAGGCGACTTCGGCATCGGTCAGGTCTTTGACGCGCCGATCCGGATCCACCTTGGTGGAGGCCAGGACTTGTTGCGCCCGGGGTAGCCCAATGCCATAGAGATAGGTCAAGCCAATCTCGATACGTTTGTTGCGTGGAAGATCAACACCTTCGATACGTGCCATATCTGCCTATCCCTGTCGCTGCTTATGCTTTGGGTTGCTACAGATGACGTACAGGACGCCTTTGCGCCGGACGAGTTTACAATTCGCGCAGCGCGGTTTGATCGATGCCGTAACTTTCATAAAAAGATCTCCTTCATTACAGGCTCGGTGAACCCTGGTCTAGAAGCTCTCCAGCCGAAGTTTCCATTATACTTACTTCAATCTGTTTCGTCCAGACTGAATTATTTTTTTTCATGGCAATGTCAAAATCCACGGATCGGCCTCGGTGACAGCCACCGTGTGCTCGGAATGAGCGGTGAGGGAGCCATCCACCGAGACCACGGTCCATTGATCGGGCATCACACGAGTGCGCGGGGTGCCCACCAAAACCATCGGCTCCAGGGCGATGGTCATTCCCGGGCGCAGCACAACACCACGACCGGGTGCGCCGTAATTCGGCACCTGTGGGCCTTCGTGCATCTGTTGCCCGACGCCGTGCCCGGTGTATTCATGCGTCACATGGAAGCCGTTACTCTCGACGTATTGTTGAATGGCTGCTGAGACATCACCCGTCCGGTTGCCGACCCGCATCTGGGCAATGCCTACCTGCAGCGCATGCTCCGTAACTTCGATCAGGCGGCGAGCCTGGGCTGAAACCTCACCCACGCCGACTGTGAAGGCGGCGTCGCCAACGAAACCACCCAGCAGCGTCCCGCAATCCACCGAGACGACATCGCCAACTTTCAGGCGCCGTTTGGATGGAAAACCGTGCACCAGCTCTTCATTAACGCTGATGCATAAGGTTGCCGGGAAAGGATAAGCGCCAGGATAGCCTTTGAACACCGGAATGCCGCCATGCTTACGGATGACTTCTTCAGCCGCCGCGTCCAGATCCGCCGTGGCGACTCCCGGGCCAATCATCTCCCGAACGGTCGCTAACGCCAGCGCGTTCACACGTCCTGCTTCGCGCATCAAGGCAAGCTCTGCCTGGCTCTTAATGACAATATTCCGGTCCCAGCTCATATCCAGATTACACCTTTTTCGCCAGTGCCGCCAGCAAATCAGCCGTCACTCTATCAATCGGCTGCGTGCCATCGATCTCCAGGAGCTGTCCCCCCCGTTGATAGAACTCGATTAACGGGGCGGTCTGGGCGAAATATACTGTGATACGATTGATTACGGTTTCCGCTTTGTCATCCTCGCGCTGGTACAGCTCTGAGCCATCGTGATCACAGACGCCCGCCAGTTTCGGCGGGTTGTGCATCTCGTGAAAGACATGCCCCTGTGCGCGGCAGGTCCAGCGTCCGGTCAAGCGCTCGATCAGCACCTGCTCTGCCACTTTGATGTACGGGACAGCATTGACCGCTCCATGGAAACCTTCCAGCATGCCAGCCAGGGCTTTCGCCTGCTCAACCGTACGTGGGAAACCGTCCAATAGCGCGCCCGAGGCACAGTCAGGACGGGACAGGCGATCGCGGATCATCGAGATGGTCAGATCATCGGGGACCAGCTCGCCGCGATCCATGTAGCCTTTGGCCTGCACCCCCAGGCTTGTCTGGTTCTTCAGGTTTTCACGGAAGATGTCGCCTGAAGAGATGTGCGGCAGGCCGAGGGTCTTGGAAACGATTTGCGCCTGGGTGCCTTTTCCGGCGCCCGGCGGTCCGAGAAGCACGATGTACGTTGGCATAGACACTTTCTCCTGATGTCAGATCAACGCTATTTAATCAGCAGCGCGTCATCATACCCGTGGAGCTTTAGCTCTGCCTGGATGTTAAAGAACGTATCCCGCACCACACCCACGACAATCAACAGTCCCGCCGAAGAAACCAGGAAGAAACTGCTGGCCTGGCTGTTTCCAAATGCCGGGATGATCAAGCTGACCAGCCATGGCAACACGGCAACAGTACCCAGAAAAAGAGCGCCAGGCAGGGTGATGCGCGACAAAACTTTATTCAAATACTTTTGCGTGGGCGCACCGCGGCTGACGCCAGGGATTTGCGCGCCCACACGTTTCAAATTCTCGCCATAGTTCTGTTGTGCAAACAAAACATTGGTGTAGAAGAACGTAAAGGCTACGACCATGATGAAATACATGATCCAGTAGAAATCGCTGTTGCCGCCGAACAGGTTTTGGATCGTGGTGGCCATATTGCGCACCCAGGCGACCGAAGACTGGGCAAAAAAGCTGGCCAAGATCGCCGGGAAGGTCAGCAGCGATTGAGCAAAGATCAACGGGATCATGCCTGCCATGTTGACCATCAAAGGCAGCGTGCCTTTCACCGGCATGGACATACGGTTGCCCCCCCGCCGACCCGGATACATCACCGGCACGTTACGCCGGCCTTGCTGGACGAAGACGATGGCGAAGATGATCACCATTGTGATCAGCAAGGTCAGGGGGAACATCCACGTGCGGTTTTGTTCGTCGGCCAGGATCGCGCCAAAGTTCGCCGGGATGCGGGAGACGATTCCGGCGAAAATGATCAGCGATAGGCCCTGATTGCGAATGCCATATTCCGAGATCAACTCACCCAGCCAGATGGCAAACATCGTCCCAGCCGTCATGCTGAGAATAATGGCCAAGGTGCTGGCGATCGACCCGGGGATAAAACCGAAATTCTGGATGATCGGCACCCCTCCCGACAGGCTATTGAAGATATTAATCTGTCCAATCGCCTGCAACGCAGCCATCGGCACTGCCAGGATATAAGTCCACTTTTCCATCCACTTCTGGCCTTCACGAGGATCTTCCTCCATCCTGCGCTGCAAAGCGGGGATGATGGGTACCAGAAGCTGGAGGATGATTTGGGCGGTAATATAAGGGTAAACCCCCATCGCCAGCACCGAGAAGTTCGACACCGTGCCGCCAGAGAGCAAATCCAACAAGCCCACCAGCGTTCCGCCTGCGCCGCCGGCGGCCATGATCTGGGAAATAGCAGTTTTATCGACGCCTGGGACGGGAACATGCGCCGCCAGACGATAGATCGATAACAAGAGCAGGGTAACCAGCAGCTTTCGCCGGATGTCTTGCGAGGTCCACAAGTAACGCCAGGAAGACCACCTCATAAATGGCTCCTTTGTAAGATCATCGGATAGGTCATCATGCGATCAATTCAACCTGGCCGCCAGCGGCTTCGATTTTGCTGCGAGCGCTGTCGCTGAGGCGGTGGACGCGCACTTTGAGGGCGACGTTGACCTCGCCACGCCCGAGGATGACGACCGGGTTGCGAGGATCCCGCAGCAAGCGTGCCTGCGCCAGAGTCTCGGGGTTGACTTCGCTATTTGCGGTGAACTTCTCGATCAATTGATCCAGGTTCACTTCATTGTATTCCACCCGGTTGAGCGGGGTGAAACCCTTCCCACGCACAAACGGCAGCCGGCGGAAGAACGGAAGGTTGCCGCCCTGGTGATACAGGCGTGTGCTACCGCCAGAGCGCGATCCCTGGCCTTTTGTGCCGCGACCGGCGGTCTTGCCCTGGCCAGCGGAGATACCCCGGCCGACCCGCTTGCGGGGTTTCTTCGATCCCTCTTGTGGCTTAAGATCGTTGAGTTTCATTCGCTTACCTATGCTTCTTCTTCAATCACGACCAGGTGAGCAACCATCGCCAGCATGCCACGCAGCGTTGGCGTGTCCACTTGTTCGACGGTCTGGTGCAAACGACGCAGGCCGAGCGCCCGGACGGTTGCCTTATGGCGCTTGGAATAGCCGATCGCGCTTCGCACCAGGGTGATACGCACGGTCTTCTCTGCGGCAGGCTTGGTCTCAGGCATTTTTCCTCCGATCCCAAAACGGAGTCACATCCTTCGGTGTTTTTCCGCGCCTTGCCGCTTCGATTTCCGGCGTTTTTAGCTGATCGAGCGCTTTCAATGTAGCAAAGACTACATTTAATATATTGCTACTGCCCAGCGACTTGGTCAGGATATCGGATATCCCGGCCGCTTCGACCACTGCACGCACACCACCGCCAGCAATAACGCCGGTGCCGGGGGAAGCCGGTTTGAGCAGGATTTTCGAGCCTGCCACCTTGCCGATCACCTCATGCGGGATGGTGGACTTATAGATAGACACCTTATGCATGTTCTTGCGCGCTCGGTCAGAGGCCTTGCGCATGGCGTCCGGCACGGCATTGGCTTTGCCCACACCCACGCCAACATTGCCGCGACCATCACCGACCACAACCGTGACGCGGAAATTGAAGCGGCGACCGCCCTTGACCACTTTCGCGACGCGAGCGATATCAACGACACGCTCTTCAAGCTCTGTGGCTGAATACTCAGAAATTTCAAAGTCTGACATACGCTTCTCCTGTGTAGGGGTAGTAGATCGCGGCTGTCACAGGCGCAAACCTGCCCAGCCAGGTTGAACTCACCGGACCCTACTAAAACTCCAAACCACCTTCACGGGCTGCATCGGCGAGGGCTTTGACACGTCCGATGTAGCGAAAACCTCCCCGATCGAAGATCACCTGCTGAATGCCCTTTTCGCGGGCACGCTCGGCGACGGATTTGCCCACCAGGCGCGCCTGCTCGACCTTTTTCATGCCGTCCAGCTTGGTTCGTAGCTCGTGGTCGATGCTGGAAGCAGATACCAGGGTCTTTCCGGCCTGGTCGTCGATCAACTGGGCGTAGATTTCCGCAGTGCTGCGGAAAACGCTCAGGCGAGGCCGTTCCAGGGTGCCGGTTACTTTTCTGCGAACCCGCGCATGTCGTCGAACGCGCGCTTCAGCTCTTGACGAATTCGTGCTCATCTTTACACCTTACCCGCTTTACCTGCCTTGCGGCGGATCTTTTCTTCCAGATACTTGATGCCCTTGCCCTGATATGGCTCCGGTGGACGGACTTTGCGGATATCGGCTGCCACCTGACCCACCATCTGCTTATCATAGCCCATGACTTTCACCTGCCGTGTCTTGGCGTCCGTGTCGAAGTAGATGCCTTGCGGCGGCTCGATCACCACAGGGTGCGAGTACCCGACATACAGGACCAGGTTCTTGCCTTGCATCTCTGCCCGGTAACCCACGCCGTTCACCTCGAGGATTCTCTCAAAGCCAGTGCTGACGCCGACAATCATGTTGTTGATCAATGCGCGGGTCATCCCGTGCAGAGAGCGATCGGTACGACCGTCGGTGGCGCGCCTGACCTCCAACACGCCTTCATTGATCGAGATCTGCATCGAAGGTGGGAAGGATTGCTGCATTTCGCCTTTTGGGCCTTTCACATGCACCTGCGTGCCGTCGATATTGACCTCAACGCCCTTTGGTAATACTACAGGTAAGCGACCAATTCTAGACATGCTCGACTCCTTACCAGACCTTACACAGCACCTCGCCGCCAACACCAAGCTGGCGGGCGCGCTGCCCGGTCATCACGCCTTTCGGCGTTGAAAGGATGGCAATCCCCATCCCCGAAAGGACCCAGGGGATTTCCTGCTTACCGGTGTACACACGCCGACCCGGCCGGCTCACCCGCTCCAGACCAGTGATTACAGGGCGGCGCTCACGCCGTTCACCGATATACTTCAAGTGAACCCGTAGCACCTTCGAACCGGCCACTTTGCCATCAACAACTTCATAACCACTGATATAGCCTTCATCCTGCAAGATCTTAGCAATGTTTTCCTTGATCTTGGAGCTGGGCAAAGCTACCAGGGCATGACCCGCGGTTATCGCATTGCGAAGGCGAGTCAACATATCGCTAATAGGATCGTTCACACTCATCTCAACACTCTCCACCCGGCTACCAGGAAGATTTCACGACGCCAGGGAGTTTGCCCTGTAAAGCCAGCTCGCGGAAGCAAATCCGGCATAAACCGAAGCGTCGGATGTAACCACGTGGTCGACCGCAAATCTTGCACCGATTGCGCACACGAATTGGGTATTTCCGCCGTGTTTCCCGAATCATCATACATGTTTTGGCCATCGGTTAACCTTCCTTCCTGAACGGCATGCCGAGCAACCGTAATAACTGCCTGCCGTGATCGTCGTTCCTGGCTGATGTGACAATGGTCACTTCCAGGCCTCTCAGCTTATCGATCTTGTCGTACTCAATCTCCGGGAACACCAATTGCTCACGGAGACCGAGGGTATAATTGCCGCGCCCATCGAATGAATCGGCGGAGATGCCGCGAAAATCGCGCACGCGTGGCATGGCAATGTTCATCATCCGGTCCAGGAAGGACCACATGCGATCCCCGCGCAGGGTGACTTTAGCGCCAATGGCGCGCCCTTCACGCAGCTTGAAGTTAGCAATGGACTTGCGCGCTTTGGTCACTATAGGCTTCTGCCCGGTGATGGCGGTCAGATCGACCACTGCGGCGTCCAAAGCCTTTGCGTTTTCCAGGGCTTCGCCTAAACCGATGTTCACTACGACCTTTTCGACGCGTGGCACTTCCATAACATTGTCCAAGTTGAGCGTCTTCATCAAGGCCGGCACAACTTCATTCTGATAACGTTCTTTCAGCACATGGCTCATAATATTGCTCCCAATCCGGCGGCTAATTGAACTGTGCAGCGCACTTCTTGCAAACCCTTAGCGCGCCTTCTTCCTTGCGGACGACGCCTACTCGGGTTGTCTCGCCGCACTGCGGACAAACCAGCATGACATTCGAAATCGAAATTGATCCTTCGAACTCAATAATGCCCGGATTCAGAGTACGACCTTGAGTCTGCACTTGCCGCTGGTGTTTCTTGCGGATGTTTACACCCTGTACCACAATGCGGCTTTCATCTGGCAGAACCCTGATCACCTGGCCGCGCTTTCCCTTGTCTTCCAGCCGGCCACTGATGACCTCAACGGTATCACCTTTACGAATCTTTACTTTCACGGCTCTTGCTCCTGCGTCTGTGACGCTACTCCCTGATTTTAGAGAACCTCTGGGGCCAGGGAGACAATCTTCATGAAACCCTTTTCGCGCAACTCACGAGCCACCGGGCCAAAGATACGGGTGCCTCTGGGGTTCTTGCCATCGGTATCCAGGATGACCGCGGCATTGTCGTCGAAACGGATCGATGAACCATCTTCACGGCGCCATTCTTTGGCGCAGCGAACGATCACGGCGCGCACGATTTCGCTTTTCTTGACCGCACCTTGTGGGGCAGCGGATTTCACAGTGGCAACCACCACATCGCCTACGCGACCATAGCGGCGAGTTGACCCCCCCATGACATGGATCACCAGCAGCTCACGCGCGCCGGTATTATCGGCGACCTTCATACGCGTTTCTTGCTGAATCATGCCGCACCTTCCGGAATTGAGGAGAACTCCTCCAGGGTAGTATCGCCGGCGCTGATTTCGCGGCGCAGGATCGTTTCGACTGCCCAACGCTTGTGACGAGAGAGCGGGCGGCTTTCTACAATCTGGACCGTATCGCCGATCTTGCAGCCCAAATCATCGTGAGCCATGAAGCGACGGCGGCTGTGAACCACTTTCTTGTATAATTTGTGACGGTACGTACGAGAGACTTCCACCACCACAGTTTTTTGCATCTTATCGCTGGTGACAACACCTACCATACGACGCCGAGTGTTCATTTTCCACCTCCCATTGCCGCCTCTTTCTCACGCTGATCCAGGATCGTCATCAAGCGGGCGACCTGGCGGCGGGTCAGGCGCAAGCGAGTGAAATCGGTCAGCTCACCGGTCGCTTGCCGAAACCGTAAATTCATCAACTCTTCGCGGGCATCATTCAGCTGCTTGTGCAACTCGTCAAGAGAGAGATCGCGAAGCTTATCATTTTTCTGGCTCATGCTTCGCCTCCTTGCGCCATGGTAGAACCAGCCTCATGCCGACCGACAATCTTGGTTTTGATCGAAAACTTGTATTGAGCATGGCGCAGAGCCTCTCGGGCTACTTCCTCTGGCAGACCGCCACCGATCTCGAACATGATCCGACCCGGCCGAACAACAGCCACCCAATACTCTACATTCCCTTTACCCTTACCCATGCGGGTCTCGGCTGGCTTATGGGTGATCGGCTTATCCGGGAAGATGCGGATCCAGAATTTTCCACGCCGTTTCATGGTGCGGACGATAGCTCGCCGCGCCGCTTCGATCTGGCGAGCAGATACCCAACCGGGTTCCAAAGCCTTGAGGCCTAAATCGCCGAAGATCACATCAGCGCCGCGCAAGGATTTGCCTTTCATTCGGCCGCGCATTTGCTTGCGCCATTTAACACGCTTTGGCATTAACATCATGACACCTTCTTACTCACTGACATAGACGCCCTCGGTAGCTTCGGGCTTCTCTTCCAACTCCGGAAGGACTTCACCGCGATAGATCCACACCTTTACCCCAATCCGTCCATAGGTGGTGAGGGCCTCGGCCTGAGAATAGTCAATGTCTGCGCGCAGGGTTTGACGGGGAACCCGACCTTCACGCATATTGACCGTGCGCGCCATCTCGGCGCCGCTCAGGCGACCTGAGACTTCGATACGGATGCCCTGCCCACCCTGACG
>MGNS01000007.1:0-4211 GCA_001795165.1 Chloroflexi bacterium RBG_16_57_11 | reverse complement strand
TTGCTGGATGGCGCGCTTCATCGCACGCTGGTAACTAATCCGGCGCTCGAGCTGCTCGGCGATATTCTGGGCAACCAAGTATGCATCCAGGTCCGGCGATTTGATCTCTTTGATTTCCAGATCGATCTTCTTGCCGACTACGCTTTCCAGGCTCTGGCGAATCTTTTTAACGTTTTCGCCCTTACGACCGATCAAGATACCCGGCTTGGCGGTGTGAACGATCACCTTGACCTTGCCAGGGAAGCGCTCGATATCTACCCGCGAAACACCTGCTTTGGGGGCTTCGGCGCGCACCAGCTCTCGCAAGTGGAAATCCTGGTGCAGATTCTGTACATATTCATCGCCTTCAGCATACCAGCGGCCTTCCCAGGTCTTGTTGATCTTCAGACGAAAACCAATTGGATTTACTTTACGTCCCATACGATCTCCTTCGGTGAAAAACACCGCCTCACGATTCCCGCTCGCGCAGGACTACCGTTACATGCGCAGAACGCCGCAGCCAGGGTTTGAACCTCCCGCGAGCGCCAAACCGGCGCCATTTTCGCGTAGGGGCTTCATCGGCAAAAATGCGATAGATATACAAATCTTCTCGGCTGACCCCGTAATTTTCTTCACCATTCGCCATAGCGGAGGCAAGGATCTTCGAGACAGGGTGAGCGGCGCGGTTGGTCGTGAACTTCAGCAATGAAAGCGCCTCAACGGCGTCCTTGCCGCGTACCAAATCCACAACCATGCGTACTTTTTGTGCAGAAATCGGGACAAAGCGACCCTTTGCGAGAATATCCGTAGGCATGTCGCACTATCCTTTCTTCGATTTCTTCTCAGCTACATGGCCACGAAACATCCGCGTCGGAGCAAACTCGCCCAGCTTATGGCCGACCATATTCTCGGTGATATAGATCGGCACATGCCGGCGACCGTCATGAACAGCAATGGTGTGGCCCACCATCTGGGGGAAGATGGTGCTATCGCGGCTCCAGGTGCGAATGACCTTCTTATCTCCGCGCTCATTCATCGATTCGATCCTTTCCAGCAGGTTTGGATCGACATAAGGGCCTTTTTTCAACGAACGTCCCATAGTACCTTCTCCGGTCTAGCGTTTCTTGCCGCGCCGGCGGACGATAAACTTGTCCGTCTTCTTGTTACGGCGGGTCTTATAGCCCAGGGTCGGCTTACCCCAGGGGCTCTTCGGGCTGGGCATACCAATCGGCTGCCGGCCTTCACCACCACCATGCGGGTGATCACGCGGGCTCATCGCCGTACCGCGCACGGTTGGGCGGATGCCCAGGTGGCGCTTGCGGCCCGCTTTCCCCAGCTTGATGTTGCTGTGTTCCAGGTTACCAACCTGGCCAATCGTGGCATAGCAATTCTGGCGCACCAGGCGAACCTCACCGGAGGGCATGCGGACCTGGGCATAATCGCCTTCTTTCGCCAGCAATTGAGCCGCCCCACCGGCCGCGCGCACCAGCTGACCACCACGCCCCTCATTCAGCTCCACGTTGTGGACCAGCGTACCTAAGGGAATGTTGGCAATCGGCAAGCTGTTTCCAGGCCGGACTTCCGCCTGAGGGCCAGAAATCACACTGTCGCCAACGCGCAAATCCAGGGGAGCAATGATGTAGCGCTTTTCACCATCGGCGTAGAACAGCAAGGCCAGGCGTGCGGTACGGTTTGGATCGTATTCGATCGCGGCAACCCGGGCAGGGATGCCATATTTTTCGCGCTTGAAATCTACGATACGGATCTGGCGCTGATGGCCGCCGCCACGATGACGCACCGTCACGCGGCCGTACATATTACGCCCACCGCTCTTGCGCCGGGGCATAATCAAGGAGCGCTCGGGGGTGCTCTTGGTTATTTCCTCGAAGCTGTAGCCGGTCATGCCGCGCTGACCAGGAGTTGTGGGTTTAAACTTCTTGATACCCATTATTTCACTCCTTCAAATACTGCAATGGTATCGCCAGGCGCCAGCGTGACAATCGCTTTTTTGTAGCTACCGCGGCGTTGAGAGGTGCGCCGGTTCCGTAGATTTCGCTTGCGCTTGGCGGGCACATTAATCACGTTTACCCGCATGACGGTTACATCAAACAACTTCTCGACTGCATCCTTTACCAGGGTCTTGCTCGCATCTTCTCTTACTTCGAAGACGTACTGATGCAATTGACCATTCTGGTAATTGGTCTTTTCTGTAATCAGCGGGCGGCGTAGCACATCAAAATAATTCGTCATGGCTGCCTCCACCTAAATCCCAGCGGCCTTTTCGGACGCCAACAAGGTTTCTAATACCGGCAGCGCCGGCACGGGTAAAATCAGCCGATCGTAGCTCAGCAAGTCGCGGATGTTAAGGTAATTTACCAGCAGCGTCTTGGCATCTGGTAAATTATTGGTCGAAAGCACCACTCGCTGGTAATCATCGTTCTTTTCAGGGATGAGGATCAACGCGCTGGCTTCGCCAACCAGCCGATCAAGAGATTGCGCCATCAGGCGAGTTTTAATCTCTGGCAGGGCCAGAACGTCCAGGACAACTACGCTCTTCTCCGCGGCTTTGACAGATAGAGCCGACCGGATGGCAGCCTGGCGCATTTTTCGGGGCATCGACAGGCTGTAATCGCGCGGCTTGGGGGTATGCACCTTACCACCGCCGACCCAGTGTGCAGCACGGATCGAGCCCTGCCGGGCGCGACCGGTGCCTTTTTGCCGCCATGGCTTGCGGCCACCGCCGGAAACTTCGCTACGGCCTTTGGTTTTATGCGTACCCAGGCGCGCGTTGGCCATCTGGCGCACAAACGCCTGGTGCATCAAATCGACGTTGATTGGGGCCTCAAAGATTGCGGATGGCAAATCCAACGTGTCAACCTTCTGGCCTTCCATGTTCAAGACATCTACTTCCATGTGACTTTCGGTTATTACACCGCCTCCATTCGTCTGGCGCACGCACTTACTGCTTGCGTGCCTCGTTGATCAACAGCACGCCGCCTTTGGCGCCAGGAACAGCACCACGCACACCCAACAAGTTGCGCTCTGCATCCACCAGCACAACACGCAGGTTCTGTGTTGTCACACGCCGGTTGCCCATATGACCAGGTCCGCGGGCGCCTTTATACACCCGACCGGGAGTGGTGCCGGAACCGCGCGAGCCTGGGGCGCGATTTCGGTCCGATTGACCATGGGTTTTCGGACCGCCGTGGAAGTGATAGCGCTTCACACCACCCTGGAAGCCTTTGCCTTTGCTGGTGCCGATGACATCGACCAGATCGCCCACGGTAAACAGCGATACGGTCAGAGTCTGGCCTTCTGCCAGCTCAGCGTCTTTGGCGAGAAACTCGCGCAAAAAGCGCAACGGAGGGAGATTATTGCGCTTTAAGTGCCCGAGCTGACCACCCGCAAGACGCTTAGGCTTGACCTCTTCAAAACCCAATTGCACGGCCGAATAACCATCCGTTTCCGCTGTGCGCACCTGGGTAACATAGCATGGCCCAGCTTCGATCAATGTCACCGGAATTGCAGCCCCGGCACCGTCGAAAATCTGGGTCATACCGACTTTCTTGCCGATCAGCCCTTTTAACATATCTCTATTGTCTCCTTACTCAAAAAGGTTCGGGACTGTCAGCCTGGGCTCGGCTGCATCATCCCTGTCCACAGCGCAGTCATCCGGTCTGCCGAGGAGCGCTGGTTTGTGTGCCCACGAACAGTGCCGTTCTTGCGCTGTCTATTTACGTGTCAAGTGTTCTGGTGTCAAGGTTCACGCAGCAGTCACTTATACAGAGTGCCGGACACATGACACCTGGAACAGAAAAACTAGATCTTTATTTCGATATCCACACCAGCCGGGAGATTCAAGCGCATCAGCATGTCGATCGTTTTTGAATCGGGATCCAGAACGTCGATCAGCCGGTTGTGCGTGCGAATTTCGAAGTGCTCGTGCGAGTCTTTATCGATAAAAGTCGAGCGCCGTATTGTAAACCGTTCTATTCGAGTTGGCAAGGGTACTGGGCCAACAACTCGGGCGCCAGTTCGCTCAGCCGTCTCAACAATCCGCTTGGCGGATTGATCCAGAACTCGGTGATCGTACGCTTTAAGGCGAATACGGATTTTCTGCTTGGCCATCATAGATTCATGCTCCAGCTTAATCCAGGATCTTGGTGATCACGCCAGCGCCGACGGTCAGGCCGCCTTCGCGGATGGCGAACTTGGAGCCCTGCTCCAGCGCC
>MGNS01000006.1:23748-24949 GCA_001795165.1 Chloroflexi bacterium RBG_16_57_11 | reverse complement strand
GGTTTTGGTTGGCGCCTAACTTGTACCAAAGAGGTTATTCTTTTGTCAACAGTTCATAATATGATCCCTTTCGCACCAAAAACTAACTAGGTTTAAGAAAACAACCCAGCCGGGAGAAGAACCCGGCCGGGTTCATTAAAACTAGCGACTGGCTTACTTATCTCAGTCTTGATTGCAGCACTGAGGGTATTTCTTACAGTAATTCTTGTAGTTGACCTCCGTTATGGGCGGGCAACCCCCTTTCTTGCACGGGTTCTGATAGACGGGCTTGCATGTGCAATTGACATACGGGTAGCACGTCCCCCAATAATACGGATTGCAATACTGCTGGCTCGGTTTGCAGGCGACATACGGATTGCAACAAGCCTTCTTCCCGCAACAATTGGGGTAGTAATTCGTGCAGCCATAGGGATTGTACGGTTTGTAAATATTCCAGACGTAGTACGGGTTGCTGGTCTTCGGATACACATCGCTCGGCGCGGCAACGACAGGCACCGTGCTCGTATCACCTTGTACGGTGGTCGAGCCCTCCCACACCCAGCAGAACTCGCTCGAATCATCCGGGCTGACGATGTACCACCAGTCCATGCCTGTATCCTTGCCTTCAACCGTGGATACCGAGCCTTCCACGAAATAGGTTTGGACTGCATATGCTGTGTTGGGCCCTGCCCGGCAGTTGGTGTTCTGGTCGGCGGTGATCATAGGGCCGGATGGAGGTGGAGGCGGTGCAGTTGGGGTAGGAGGCACTGAAGCGGTTGGCTGGGCAGCCTCGGCCGTGGCAGCCACGGTAGGCTGCGCAGGTTCGGTCGGGAGCGGGGTCGGTGTTGGGGCAGGCGGCTGGGTCGCCTGTGCCTGGCCAACCGGCGTAGAGGCCAGCGCCACGGATTGCGCCGCCACTTTTGTCTCGACCATATATTGGATCAGGGTTGCCGCCACGGCTGTGTTCACCTGAGCTTCGATGCCGCTGGTCTGCCCCACCGCGGCGACCGAAGCGCAGGCGCTGAAGATGACACCCCCAATGAGGATGAGTAGACTGATAATGATCGTCGCAAGAATATATTGCTTTTTCATGAGTTTTCTCCTTGCTAATCCCGTGACCAACACGGATTCGCCGGTCTTGAAGAGAGAATGCATTATCGGAATCCGATTGCCCAGCCCACTTACTATTATTGCAGAAAACGGCTCGCTTGTCACGTATGAT
>MGNS01000006.1:21788-23653 GCA_001795165.1 Chloroflexi bacterium RBG_16_57_11 | reverse complement strand
GGAGCAACCTTGTGCTAGAAAAGAACAGCATAACTCCAATTTATATACAACTCAAAAATATCATCAAAGGCGAAATTTTCAATGGGGAGATCAGCCAAGGTGAGATGATCCCATCAGAAACGCAATTGGCTGAAAGATATAGTATTACTCGAACTACCGTCAGGCGGGCATTATCTGAATTGGTGCATGAGAACCTCATACGAAAAGAACATGGCAAGGGCACCTTTGTAAGCCTCAAACCGATTAGTTACAGTATGTGGAACTTCAGCAGTTTCACGGATTATGTTCAAAAGAAAGGAAAGATCCCCACCTCAAAAATTCTTACGGCTGAGGTAGTGATGATTGATGGTCATGAATTCTATCGACTCGAAAGAGCTCGAGGCGTCAAAGAGGACGATAAGATTCAATTCCTGACGGTGGACACCTCCTTAATCCCGCTCGATTTGTTTCCAGGTATCATGGCTTATGATTTTGAAAAGCGATCGCTATATGATGTTATGAGGAGAGAATATGGTATTGCCCCTAACATCGTTGAGATTTCGATTAAACCGCATATCATCGATCAGCGGATCGCACAGGTATTCGGTGTCAAAGAAAGCACTCCTCTTCTGATGGTTCAAGGACATGTTTCCAATGAAAATAATCTAACGGTTGAGAGGACCCAGGTTATTTACAGCCCTAATGTTGATTTTAAACTGGTTACCCGGATTAATACCGTTTAGCTCGGGTATAAATTTGCCAAGCGATATAGAGTTCGCATTTATATAAAATTATGTCCGTGCTTGTATACACGTGTAAATAAGATATGGACACAACAAAACCCCAGGTTAGAAGGAGGCGCCATAATCCTCAAATTCTTCGTCAACCTCTGCAACATCTGCTGTAAAATAACAAGAATTTTCGTCTTAAAATTCAAAATCCACCCAGGAGAAAACGCAATGTCAAAATTGAAATTTGTTGCTTTGGCTGCAATGGCAATGAGCCTGGCGCTAACAGCATGCAGCCCGCAGACGAACGCACCTGCCCCCGCACCTGCCACCGCTGCTCCGGAAACCCAAGTCTCAGAAACCGAAGCTGCGGCTGTGGGCGAAACCCCGAAGCTCGCAGAATCAATTGTGTTTGTTAACACAGGTGGCGATTGGGGAGAATGTATGAGAAAATCCTTTACTGAACCCTTCGAGGAAAAATATGGCGTGAAAGTGATCGATGGCCCTTTCCTGGATGACGGCCAGATCAAGGCGGCTGTTGAAAGCGGAACATATGATGCCGATGTTGTCTTCCCAACGCCAAGTTTGGCGCTTGACCAATCTGGATCTGAGTACCTGGAACCTATCGATTACTCCCTCATTCCAAGGGATGAGCTTATCCCGGGAACGTATACCAATTATGGCGTCGCCATTGACCTTTTCTCGTGGGCGTTTGGCTATCTAACCGATAAAGGCCCTGCTCCAACCAAGTGGAGCGATTTCTACGAAACGACCAAGTTTCCCGGCAAGCGCGGTCTGGTCAGTTGGGACTTTGCGACCGTGTTGATCGGCGCACTTCTTGCCGATGGCGTGCCCCCAGATCAGCTTGTTCCGCTGGACGTAGATCGGGCGCTTAAGAAGCTGGATACCATCAAAGATGATATTGTCTGGTTTGATACCGGAAGCGCCGGTCAGGATCTGCTGGACACTGGTGAAGTCACCTTCATTCAGCTTTATGCGAACCGAATTACTTCACTGAAAGGCAAGGGGTCTCCGGTGGATATCTTGTGGGATGGACAGATCATCCAGTCAGACTTGGTAGGCGTGCCGAAGGGCAGCCCGAATGTGCCAACCGCCATGCAATTTATCGCGCATATGACGAATAAGGATGTGAATGGC
>MGNS01000006.1:21556-21755 GCA_001795165.1 Chloroflexi bacterium RBG_16_57_11 | reverse complement strand
CGCTGATCTTCCCACCAGCCACCTGGATGTGCTGCACGTCATTTCGAGCAGCCCTGAAATCGCCGGTTATATCGAAGAGCATCTCGATGAAATCACTAACGCCTTCAACAACTGGAAAGCAGGCAGTGAGTAGTACGTTGAAGGTCGAATTTCCCGCAAGGTTCTCTCGAGGGATCGAGAGGGCCTTGCGCCCTTCGGC
>MGNS01000006.1:20720-21533 GCA_001795165.1 Chloroflexi bacterium RBG_16_57_11 | reverse complement strand
TGCTGGTGCTTGGATTCTTGTTCCTCTGGCCGCTCGGCCACATGATTATCCGGAGCTTCACTGATCCCACGCTAGGCTTGGGGAACTACCAGCGATTCTTTCAGACCTCCTCCGCCGTGCGTTCGCTGGCAACTACCATGAAAGTGTCATTTCTTTCCACTGTTATTTGCGCAGTAATCGGTTACATCTATGCCTATACGATGGCTTCTTCATCAAAAAAAGTCGCCCGTATCTTGATGGCGGCGATTGTCCTGCCGATGGGCATCAACCTGCTTGTGCGTACATTCTCCTTACAGGCCATATTGCGGGACACGGGGGTGATCAACGAAACCCTCTTGGCGCTTGGGTTGATTCTTGAGCCGCTTCCTTTAATCCGCAACCAGTTTGCGGTGTCGGTGGGCATAGTCAGCATGCTCCTGCCGTTCATGGTCCTGCCCACGTACAACACGATGGTCCAGATTGATAAAAAGCTGATGCTGGCTGGCGAAGGGTTGGGGGCTCACCCCTGGCGTGTCTTCCTGGATATATTCTTCCCTCTGTCCTTACCTGGGCTGTTAGCCGGCTGCCTGATCGTTTTCGTGTCTTCGTTAGGCTTTTACGTCGTGCCAGCCCTGCTGGGGGGCGGCAATGAACAATTCTTCAGCCAGACGATCTTCTTTTGGGTTCGAAGCAGAGGCGAGTTCGGTTACGGTGCGGCGATGGGCGTCATTCTGTTAGTCCTGACACTTGGCACGCTCCTTCTGGCTTCTTTCTTTGTCCCGATCGATAAAGCCGTCAGCTCTACGGCGGGAGGTAAGCAATGACAAACAGCCG
>MGNS01000006.1:18629-20711 GCA_001795165.1 Chloroflexi bacterium RBG_16_57_11 | reverse complement strand
TGCATTTACTTACCTTGTCGCAATGGTATTGGTAGCGCTGATTGTGATTGCCGTGGCGATGAGTTTCACCACGACTGACTCCCTCCGTTTCCCACCGGTTGGTTTCAGTTATAAATGGTATCAGGCTGTGATCAGCGAGCCAAAATGGCAAGACCGCTTGCCCGTCAGTGTGATTGTAGCGGTCTTGTCGGCCCTGATCGCCACCACGGTTAGCACTCTTTCAGCGTTTGCACTCGTCCGCTCCAAGATTCGGGGGAAAAATCTTATTTCGACGCTATTCATTGCACCCCTGATCGTTCCTATCGTTGTGCTTGGGACGGGTGATTTTTTCGTATGGGCGAATGGGTGGTCGATTGGCTCGTTCACAATCGGCGGGAAGATGCTGGGTACGGTCTCCGGACTGGTACTGGCACACACGATCATTGCAATTCCCTATCCATTCGTCACCGTGCGGGCAAATCTGGTAAATGTGGATCAGACACTTGAGTTGGCAGCCACAAATTTAGGTGCTAACCCCGTCAGAGCGTTTACGACCATCACGCTGCCACTCATATTACCGGGTGTTTTTTCTGGTTTTATTTTCGCATTTATTGCTTCTTGGGATGAGGTGGTTCTGGCGTCTTTTCTTTCCACCTCCCGGCTCAGTACGGTCCCCGTACAGATCTTTCAACAGTTGCGGGATGCACTTGATCCATCGGCAGCCGCCATCTCGTCGTTGCTGCTCCTGGTCAGCATCCTCCTGGTCGGCTCACTCTCCCTCGTGCAAGGGAGATCGCGGAAGAAGGCGGAGGAATAATCCGGTTGGTTGGCTGGGAAATAGTCCCATGCCAGTGATTGGACCTTTAACGGAGTTTCGGAATGAGCTTATTAAAAATTCGTGACCTCTGTTTTCGTTACGGCGAGAAACCGGTGTTAAATAATCTTTCTCTGGATGTGGAAGAGGGCGAATTTGTCTCTTTGCTTGGTCCTTCAGGCTGCGGAAAGACGACCGTGCTTCTGCTCATCGCCGGTTTCGTAAAGGCTGAGAGGGGTGTGATCGAGGTCGCTGGGGAAACCATCAATGATATACCCGCCTACCAGCGCAACATGGGGATGGTTTTCCAAAATTATGCTCTCTTTCCTCATATGAGCGTCATTGACAACGTGGCATACGGCTTGCGCCAGCGCAAGATCAATAAAGCAGATGCTTATCGGGCCGCTCACGAAGCGCTTAACCTGGTGCAGCTGAAAGGGATGGCTAACCGGACGCCAAACCAGCTCTCAGGCGGGCAGCAGCAGCGTGTGGCCCTCGCCCGGGCAATTGTGATCAAACCCAGGCTGCTCCTGCTGGATGAAAGCCTGAGCGCCCTCGACCGGAAGCTGCGCATCGAGATGCAAGTGGAATTGAGGAAAATCCAGCGCGAGGTTGGGATCACTACCCTTTTCGTGACCCACGATCAGGAGGAGGCGCTCACCTTATCCGACCGCGTGGCGCTGCTGCGTGAAGGTTCCATTGTCCAGTACGACAGACCAGCTGTGATATATGAGCAGCCCAAAGATATGTTTGTGGCCAGTTTTCTCGGTAAGGCTAATTTTATGGAGGGACGCATCCATTCAATTCAGGATGGCAGGTACACGCTACAGTTGAAAAACGGACGCTCTTTGCCAATTGGTTCTATCCAGCCCCTGGTGGTTGGCTTGCAGTGTCTCCTGGCTGTCCGCCCGGAAAAAGTGGCTTTTTCTGCGAGTTGTTCATATGATACTCCCATTCAAGGAAATGTATCCCTTGTCACCTATGCCGGCGGCATTACCCAATATGGTGTCATCGCCTTGGATCAGGAATGGATTATACAATCCCAAAACACCACTACCAGTGGAGCGTTGTTTGCCGTGGACGATGAGATCTGGTTCGGGTGGAAGCCGGAAAACACACTGGTGTTGGACTCTTGATCATGGTCTAAAGGTATCGGTTCCATGAATGAGAAACGGATAGATCTCACTAAAGTTCTGCTGCTTGGCGGTATCATCGTCGACCGTTACTTCGAGGTCGATCGTTATCCTCATGCGGGTCAGGATACCCTGATTCAAAAATCCTTCGACCGG
>MGNS01000006.1:12944-18511 GCA_001795165.1 Chloroflexi bacterium RBG_16_57_11 | reverse complement strand
TCTAGATTCGCAAGCACTGTCGAAAGATTGTATGACCCGAGCCTCTGGCAGACAGACGGGCTACTGTTTGATCATCCTTGACAGAAACGGGGAAAGAACTTTCTTCACTTATAAAGGCTGTGAAGCTGAGGTCCCAAAGAATGAATTGTTGAAACAACTGTCTGCCGGGTTTGCTTTTGCTTATATCACCGGTTACTACCTGATGAATGAAATAACCGCCTCAGCCGTTCTTGAACTTACTAGCCGGCTCCGCCAGAGCGGATGCCAGATATTGTTTGACCCTGGCGCTCTGGTTGATGAAATGGGCACCTCCCAATTGAGAGAATTTATGATCCAATCGGATTGGCTGGTTCCGAATGCAAATGAATGGGCGATCATGCAAAAAAAACTCGATAACGGCGAGAATTTGATCGGGTGGTTGTTCAAGCATGGCGTTCGAGGTATGGTGGTGAAAAGGGGCAACCTTGGTGTCGAGGTTTTCACCCCAACATCAAGCTTCGAGCTGAATAGTATTCCTATCGTATCGATAGATACCACAGGAGCGGGGGACAGCTTTGCAGGAGGGCTCATTCATGGACTTTCGAATGGAAGCTCATTGTACGATGCAGTCTCGCTTGCTAACGCATGCGGCGCCTTTACCGCCACCAAGATAGGACCACACGCAGAATTTTCGCTAGATGATATCCAAAATCTTATAAAATCATCCAAGGACAATTATTTATGATCATAAGGGCGTATGGCTGTATGGTCGGTTCAGCAATAGGCGATGCGATGGGTATGCCCGCATCTTTTATGTCCCCCGAAAAAATCAAGCGAATTTATGGGCGTATCGCCGATTTTTTGCCCCCGGATATCGAACAAACCGCCCATGGAAAGCTGGTAGAGGGAGAGATCACCGATGACACAGGAGAAAGCCTGATCATTGCCGAAGTTTTAATCGAGGCGGGGAAATTTGACCAGGCCCTCTTCATAGAAAAAATGCGAGATTGGGCCATCGAGAAAAATATGTTAGAGACCACTGTGATTGGTCCATCTACCCGGCGCTTCTTTGAGGCCATCATTGATGGGAAAGACTTTTTAGAAGCGGGCCGGCTGGGGGATACGAATGGCGGAGCAATGCGCGTAGCACCGGTGGGTATTTTCCATCATGGGTGCCTTCAAAAGGCAATAAATGATGCCATTGCATCAGGTAAACCTTCACACGGCAGTAAACCTGGCCTGGCCTCTACCGCAGCCATCGCAGCCGCGATTTCTGTGGCTGTTGAAGGAAATTGTACGCCGATGGATGTAATGGCTGCCGCAATAAAAGGCGCTGATGCTGGAGAAAAAGAAGGTTACGACATCCCTGCGCCATCAGTGGCCGCACGAATCCGGCTGGCTGTGGAATTAGTAGATCGTTACCGGCACAAGCCTCTCGATGAAATTTCCTACATCCTGTACCAATATATTGGCGCGAGCATGAAAAGCTATGAATCGATCCCTTTTGCATTGGGGACTTTTTATGCAGCGAACGGTGATTACCAGACCGGTCTCCTTGCAACAATTAATATCGGCGATGATGCAGATACCAACGGGGCGATCGCGGGCGCTTTATGTGGAGCCTACGGTGGTTCGGAGAAAATTAAACCAACCTGGATTGAGAAAGTACGTGATACGAACTCAATTGACTTCTTAACCATAGCCAGCCGGCTGACCAATCGCCAGGCCTAAGAAAATCCTGTTCCCTTCACCCCGTCAGCTCCTCCCGGATCCTCCTGGCTATATCCGTCCGCACTCGTTGCAGCCGCCCGTCCCGCTCCAGCCGGATGTTGTCCACGTAGAACCACAGGTTTAGAACGGTCATATCCCCATCAAAACTCCTGAACGTCACCTTCGGGTTCTTCCAGGCCTCCGGTAAGATGCGGTACTCAGTCCTCAGCCAATCGCTCAGGGACAGAGCCACGTCGTCCAGCCGCATTTCGGTTGGATCATCCGGCTTGATCATCTTCCCCCGCAGCTCGTCCCAGCGCACTTGCAAGCGCTCGTTCCGACGTTCCCAGACCTGGCTGACGGTGCTGTTCTCCGCCGCTGATGCATAGGGATCGCATTCCACACGCCAGGCTTCAGCAGCCTCTATCAATGTCTGGTAAGCCGTTTGCGCCGGTCTAAGGAAATCCTGCTTGATCTCCCTCTTCTCCTCGGCGGAAAAGCCCTGGCTTTCGCGTTCCCTCAAGCCAAACGCTAACGCCTCCAGATCGGACAGGAAGATCATCAGCGCCTGGTTAAAATCCCGCTCACGCTCCAGCTTAGGCAATGCACCCCGGTGCCGGGCGATCTCTTCGGCCAGTGCCTGATGCTGAGGATCTTCAGTCGCCCCTCCGTCCAGTCTGGCCTCCATCTCCCTGAGGTGTACCTGGACCAGCTCGATCTTGCGCTGCATATTATCCATCAACACCCCGGGGATGCCACCGGCAATTTGAGTGAGCCTGGCTTCCACTTCGGCCATGTTGGCCTGGTTGGACAGGCTGAACTCGATATGGTCGCGTTGCTCGACAGTCGGCTTGGTGATATTGATGATCGTCATGTTCGCCAGGTGCTTGTTGGGCATGTACAGTGTGCAGTGCGAATCCAGCGAGTACATCCGGGTGGAGCGCAGCCCCATCTCCTCCACCTCGCATACGCTGCCATCATCCAATTGGAGCAAATCGCCACTCCGGTAGGCCGCTTCAACCACCAGGCTCATCCCGCTGAACAGGTTGGACAGGCTGTCCTGGAACGCCAGGCCGAGCACCAGTCCGATCACGCCCGCCCCGATCAGGGCCGAGCTGATGTCCAGCCCCCACAGCGGCAGCACCATCAACACCCCAATGACCAGGATCGCTAACGGGCCGAAGATGTTCAGGATCGGGATCAGATTATCGTCGATTTTGCTCTCGGTTTTTTCCGCCCAACTCTTGCCATAATAAATGATGATATCTTTGATCAGCCGCCAGAACAAGAAAAGCACTACTAAAATCAAAATTGTCTGGAGAGCTCTTTCCAGGAAAGCGATGAATCCGGACTGCAGGGGTAGTGTCTCCAGGGTATTGACCACTCCATAGGCAATGATCAGGATCATGATCGGCTTGCGCAGGATCGCCAGCAGGCTATCTTCGACCTCGCCTGGAAGCCGTCGGGCGATCGCCCTAAGCACATAGGTCAGCACAAGGTAGGCCAGGATACAAATCCCGATCCATGCCAGACCGGTGAGGATAAATGTCGCCACGACCGGATCGATTTGGTCTAAGGGTGGAGGAAGGCTGATAGGATAGCCGAACAGGGTGATCATAATGAAATTCCTCCTTAATAATCGAGATAAATTAGCTGAATTATAACTGATATGAATACAGACCCCCACCCGCTTTTGCACCTTTCGGTAAACTTCGCTATTAATTACTCATTAACTTTTAACTCCATTATACCAGCGGCAGGAGCGGATGATTTATCTTATGAGAGATTATGATAAAATTAAACCGGAAACAAGTAGGGCCAAATTTACCAAAGCCTCCATTGAGTCCGTGGCCTAGTTACTATATACCTTTCCTGAAACCGGCTGTGTCGACTTAGCCGTACATCGATGCCGGAAAAATCCCTTTAATAATCTGTACAGGATTATTCCAGGCGAAGGAGGGCTCTCGTGATTCGCAAACGGGTTCTTATCTGTAAGATCACGGTCATTGCACTGCTGATCGCTTCCCTCCTTAGTCCCATCTCACATAACAAGCTTGGGGTTCCGGCAGCCAGGGCAGCCGGTGCGACACAGCCTGTAGTGGCGATCCATGTCTCAGAGCTGACCAACGCCCTGGAGAGCATACCTGCTACCCCACCCACACCTACCGGCTCGGGTTACTCGGGGTATGAGTGGTTCCTGACCTCCTGGCATTACTTCGTGATCCCCGAATCCCTGAAAATCGCTTTGGAATCGGACGGCACGCCATACATCATCGTGACGGATGCGGATATCGCTGCAGGGGCGCTGCTGGACGGCGGATCGCCCAGGTATCCCATCATGTTGAGCCTGGCGTCGGAAGCGATCGACGAGGCTGAAACCCAGCCACTACGCGACTTTGTCAATGCGGGAGGTTTTTTATTCGTCGGCTCGTCTGCCTTCACCCGGTATCCAAATGGCGCAACGCGCGGTAATTTCCCCCTGGCGAGCGAACTCGGTCTGGATATGGTCAACCATACCCTGCAAAACTGGGACTATAACGCTTCGTTCACCCATCTAACAAACCATCGCCTGGTGTCCCATATCCCAACCGGGACGGTTTCATGGGACATGCTGACCAATTCCGAGGACGCAGGCTGGACATCGAACGGCTCTCAGCATCTCTGGCAGGTGGTAGCCAATGGTGCTGAGGTGATCGCTACCGGCAACGACCGCCCCCTCCTGACAACTAAAACCTATGGCTCCGGCAGGTTCATCTATCATTCGATCCTCAACCCAATCGTCGGCACGGGTGGATGGGACTCGGGGATGTACGCCTATACAATCTACCGGAATGCCATCGAGTGGGCTTTCGAAGATGCCAATCTACCAATCATCAAGCGCAGCCCCTGGCCCTTTGAATATGATGCCGCTTTTATAGTCCGGCACGACTATGAAAATTACCTTTCCTATGTTGAATCGACGATCGAAACCTCATCTCAATACGAGCGCTCGATCGGTGTCAAGGGCGAGTACTATTTCTGCACCGGCATATTACGCACTTATACCGGAAACAAACAACCGTACATCGATAGCATGCGCCGGGCGATTACCAATAATGGCGCTACGATTGGCTCGCATAACGGCGGCTACCCCAATGTCGGGGTGACCGATCCCGACGCGTATACGTATTGGCATTGGGGGCCGGACACGATGATCGATCGGACCACCGGTTTCCCCACACCGTACAACAGCTACACCAGTGGTGTCGCTTACTCGAAGGACTCCATACAGCTCTCATTCCAGGACCTAGAAGGTTGGCTGGCGGGGACGGACAACGGCCGCTCCGGCTGCGGCGCCACCGGGACTTGTCCGCGCACCTGGGTCTCTCCCTCTTTTAATTCGGGGCGCGATCGCTCCATGAAAATGCTCGAGGAGTTAGGCGCACGTGTGGCGGGCGAGCAAAAAGTAGGCTCGTTCCCACACTGGACATTGTCCTTCGATCCGGCCAATAGCGACCACCGTTACGACCTTCTCAATTTACCGACCAGTGATTGGTTCGTTGGCTCCAGCATCGCCCAATCGATCGAAGGACACAACACCGCTTCGATCCAGGCCCTGGTGGACTTCTATGCCCAGAAAGGCTACCTGGTAAACCTTTATGGGCACGGTTCATCCGCAGGTGGGGTCACGAAAACGTACGTGGATTACGCCGTCGCAAAGCCGCATATGTGGCCTACCAATGCCATCGGGCTGTACGATTGGTGGTTAAAACGCGACCCGGTGACGGTGACACCTGCTTATTTCATATCCGGTGAAACAGCCGTTGCCTCTGCCAGCATCAGCGGCGCTACCGACCCACAGACCGCTATCGAGCTGGTTCTTCCCAACTGGTCGGGTG
>MGNS01000006.1:5960-12927 GCA_001795165.1 Chloroflexi bacterium RBG_16_57_11 | reverse complement strand
GAGGTCCTCTTGAACGGTTCTCCTGCCGGATCAAGCGAGTATCGTACCACCAGTTATGGTGTATAAGTACGTGTTGGGACGGCGGTTACTGAAATCGAAGTGCGCTTCTTACGGACCAGCTTCATGAGCTATAACGCTCCGCTCTCGGGCGACAGCCAAACCACTGTTGACCTGACAGCAACCTTGCTGGATGTAAACAACGCGCCGGTTGTAGGCCGTACGGTGAGCTTCACTTTGGATGGATTGCCTGCTGTTTCCGGCATCACCGACGCGAGCGGAATCGCCCGCGGTGTGCTTTTTCTGGAGCTTGCCCCTGGCGATTATCCGCTGCAAGTTTCATTTACCGGCGATGGCGCCTACAGTTCGTCGTCAACCAGCACAACCTTTACGGTCACCGAATCCTGGTCGGCGTGGATCCAGGACAGCCAGGCGGATTACGCCGCTGGGACAGGGGATGGTGTGGATATGCAAACCAGACCAGGCAGCGTCATCTTGCTTCGGCAATCGACTGGCGGCGGTGAGGAGAGCGGATCTTTCACACTGGGCAGTGGAACCTGGAGCAACCGGCGCCGGCTGCTTATCGATAATCCAAACACCAGCAATTTGCCGGCTGGCTACTCGATCAAGCTGTCCCTAGACACGGCTAACATGGTCACGAGTGGCAAGCTGTTGGCAAATGGCAATGACTTGCGCCTGGTCTATACCGGCGGCCCTGCTCCCCTCGAGCTGGATCGCGTGGCTGACACCGCTTTCAACACCGCCTCCACCGAAATCTGGTTCAAAAGCCAGGTCGCCATTCCCGCCGGCGGCCAGGATTCTACATACTACATTTACTACAATAACCCGGCTGCGAGTACCCCTCCCACCAATCCGGCTAATGTCTTTGCGATCTATGATGGCTTCGATGACACGGTTATTAATACCACCCTGTGGACGCAGAACGGAATAGTCTCCGAGAGCGGCGGATGGGCGCGCTTGTCTACGGGGTCCTATCTGTTTGGCAGGCTAAGCTTTACTTACGGTTTGCTGGAGATGCGCATCCAGGCGCTGGCTGAGGATAGTTACATGTGGTGGGGTTGGGAAGATCTGCCTGCCTCGGCTCCGAACTACCTGGTATTCGAAGAGTATCCTGCTCCTACCAACCTGACAGCCTTAATGCGCAACGATAGCGGAACCACTGAGCGGATTTCTTTAGCTCAACCGAGTGGCGGATTGACATCGCCTCACCTCTATACAACCGATTGGCGGCTGAACCTGGCGCGCTGGTATATCGACGGCGCCCAGGTTTATAGCGATACAACCGGCGTTCCAGACACCCCAATGCAGGTCATCTTCAATGCCTACTCCCGGGCTTTTAATATCGATTGGGCGCGGGTTCGCCTGGCAGCCCCCCAGGAACCGGTTGTCAGCCTGGCTTCATCGTCCCAAGACTTTGTCAGCCTCGGCGCATACACTTCTCCAGCTTACGATACCAGCGGATATTCCGGCTGGAAATACCTGGTATGGAGTGCAAACCAACCTGCCGGGACGAACGTTACACTCAGCATCCGCACCGCCAACACACAAGACGATCTTGATAACGCCGCCTGGCTGGATTATCCCCAGTCCGGGCAGTTGATCAATAATTTCGCAGCCCGATGGATCCAGTACCGGGCGGCACTGACGACCGCTGACCCAAGCGTCACGCCGGAGCTCCAGCGAGTCGTCATCTACTATCTCGACCTGGGCAATCATCCGTTGGCGGCTGACGACAATTATGTCACCGACGAAGATACCGCTTTAACCGTACCTGCGCCGGGCGTCCTTAGCAACGACAGCGACCCGGATAATATTCCACTCACTTCGCTACTGGTGGATCCCCCCGCCCACGGCTCGGCAGCGCTGAGCCCGGACGGCTCGTTTACCTATATCCCGAATGCGAACTTCAATGGATCTGACAGCTTCACTTATGTCGCCGATAACGGCGTCGCCCAAAGCAACACAGCGGCGGTGAGCATTGTCGTCAACCCTGTCAACGACCCTCCGGTGCTCAACCCGACCGCTCCTATGACCGTCACCGAAGAGACCCTACTGGCCTTCTCCGCCACTGCGACCGACCCGGATATCCCAGCAGACACGCTGGCCTTTAGCCTGCTGGGCGCACCCACAGGCGCCAGCATCGACCCGCTCACGGGCGCATTCTCCTGGACGCCAGCCGAGATCGGAGGCTCGCAAGATTTCACCTTCGATGTGTGTGTGAGCGACGGTGCGATCAACGTCTGCCAGGCGATTACCGTTACAGTTTTGGAAGCCAATGGCGCTCCGGTAATCAGTACGATCGGCAATCAGACTACGATTTGGGGTAACCCGCTGACCTTCACAGCCACCGCCGCCGACGATGACCTCCCGGCGGATACACTCACCTTCAGCCTGATCGACGCGCCACCAGGCGCCAGCATCCATGGAACCACCGGCGCATTCACCTGGACGCCCACATCAACACAGGTTGGTTCTTCAACGTTCAAGGTTCGCGTGACCGTTAGCGGAATTCTGAATCTATTTGACGAAGAAACCATCACGGTAACGGTTAGCCGCAGGCCGACCGGGCTGGTTTATAGCGGAGCCACATCTGGCCAATATTCTGATCCGGTCACGCTTCTCGCCACGCTCACCGATAATGGTGGTGGCTCTCTCCAGGGTACAATGCTACCGCAGAAGTCCGTTTCGTTTACCATTGGCTCGCAAACTGCTTCGGGGACGACCAATACTGCCGGATTGGCGCAAACGTCGATCACCCTGAACCAGGCGGTCGGAATCCCATCCGGTAATACCAATTTTGCCGGTGACTCGCTTTACCTCGGCAGCAGCGATAGCGACCCGCTCCAGGTCATCCACGAAAATGCCTACATCGAGTACACCGGCGATAGTCTCGCCCGGGCAGGGAGGACTCTCAACCTGCGCGCCACGGTCTGGGACAGCGCCGCCACCGGCTACGTGGGAGCAAGCCAGGAAAGCGGGGCAGGCGTCACTATCGGCGACCTCACCCGCATGTAGGTGGCGTTTAACCTCTTCCCGGCGGGTTCGTGTGGCTCCGGCACACCCACCGTGCGATATGCACCGGTGCTCGACACCGGCACATCCGGCGATGGCATTGGGACTGCCATAACGACCTTCACCTCATCCAGCAGTGTTTCCTATTGCATAATCACAAAATTGGCTGCCGGCTCCAGCGGTGGTGTGAACCAGTGGTATGCTGCCGATAATGCTGAGCCAGCCGGCATCGCCTTCTACCCCGCTAGCGGTCAGTACACCGCCGGTGGCGGCTGGGTCCTGGACCCGAGCGGTCGTAAGGGCAACTTTGGCTTCAACGCCCGCTATTACAGCGGTAGCCCGCCTCTAGGACAGTTGGTGTACGCATACCGTGGTTACTATAATGGCAGCCTGGCCGACTTTATCATCAAGAGCAGCTCCTTCACGTCCTTGAGTTTCAGTGGGACCCAATACCCGCTCACGGCCACCTTGCAGGGTGTGTGTAGCTTGCAGATTAACCGTGCGAGCGATGGCCTACAGCTATGGAGCGATACCAACGCCACCTTTACTGCCGTCTTCAGCGATAGCGGCCTTAGCTTCGGGGTTGGCAGCGATACCTTCCAGCTCAGCGTCTGGGATGAAAATGGTGCCTCATATAAGATGGTGCCCCTATTGCTGCTCTCCGGTGGCAATCTGGTGGTGCGCACCCGCTAGGGGCGGGTCTGTATAACCCTGTCGCCCCGCTACGTACGGGCAGGTCTGCTATAATGGCTTTACTGGTCTCCCATGCACAACCGCGTTCGCTTTTTCCTCCTTCTTTTCATCTTGGCCCTGTTCCTGTTTGCCTGCCAGCTGGCAGGACAGATCGGGCAAGGGCCGGCAGAACCGGCCAGCCCCCCAACGGCCAGCCGGGAATTGTTCACTCAGGCGGGCAAACCTTCCCACAGCACGTCAGAAATTCCTACCACCACCCAACCGGCGGCGACATCCAATCTTGATCCCACACAAAACCAGGCGCCACAAACAACCGGGCCCAATCGCGGCGCTTATCCAAAACCGCCGCAGTCCCGGGCAGGCGAAATTCGCCCTACCGAGATGCGCCCGGCGCTGACCCATCTTTCCAGCCTGATCGGCTACCGGGTGCTGGATATAAATGGCGGCGATCTTGGCCAGGTCAGCGACTTCATCGTCAACACCTGCGAGACCTATCTCCTATATTTCCTTATGGAACCAGGGACCGGCCTCAAAGGCGAGCCCGGACGCCGGGTAGTGATACCTTATGAGGCATTAACGGTCAACAGCGGCATTCTGGATGCCCAGGCCAAGACGATCCAGCTGCGCCTGGCTCCTGAGCAGCTCGTGGGCGCCCCGGCTTTCCCTGCCGACCAGCCGCTTACGCCGACCGATTGGGAGACCGCCGTCCGGGATTTCTGGTCGAAGGCCGTGCGAATCGGCAGCCTGAAGACCAGCTGCAACATCCCTGGTGGTCCAGTGTACAAGGTTGCCTACGCCAGCCAACTGCTGGGGGCGCCGTTATACGACGGGCGAGGCGAGCTGCTCGGAACGGTCCAGGAAGCGATCCTGGCGCCCGAAAGCGGCAAGATCGGCTTCTACATCGTCCAGCCTTCCCAGGCCGAGGGGTGGGTAATGGTGCGACTGGGAGCCACCAATATCCCCAAAGAGGCGCTCACCCCGGGTGCAGCGCTGAGGCTGGTCTTGCTAACCGATCCGCAAATGTTTTGGGAGGCGCCACGACTGGTTACGCTCGACGAGGCGGACGACTTCATGCTGCAAGGCAAAATGCTGCAGTATTGGAGCCGTTAAATTTGTACGGGTGGGTCTGGGCATTCCTCCACCCTTCAATTTACAATACTCAGACCCGCCCCTACACCTCCATAAAAAACCGGCTTTTGACGTATTGCAAATCCTGATAAATCGCATACAATTAAACTGACGGCCAACCATAGATTGTCTGAAAGGAGATTGAAATCGATGGACCTGCAGAAAGCTAAAAAGAGCACTGAGCCGCGCAAGGAACAGCCTGCCCCCCAGTTTCAGGTACGCTCTGGGATCATCGCCGGCGCCAGCGTGGAATCCTGCCTGGAAGACCTATACTACTGGCAGAACCAGTACTACCAGAAGTGCGGCGGACCCAAGCCAACGCTTTACACTTAGTAATTCTCGCTGGACCTTCGTTATCCAGGATATAACCTGAGCTAAATTGATCAGAACTCAAATAGGAGATTAAATCCATGAAGATCAAGTCCGATTTGCACGCCGGGATGACCTACACCGAGTGCGACGCCCAGCGCAACTACTGGAAGAGCATGGCGCAAACGGGCAAGTGCACCGGTTATAACCCGCCCTACCCATACCCGCCCACGCCCTACCCACCGACCCCTTATCCCCCCTCGGGCAGCGGTGGTTACGTCAACGGCGTCTACTATCCCGACATGAGCGGCGCCTGCGGATAGCGCATCTGCGCGGCAGGTTAGATCATAGCCGAATTCCATATACGACGTTAGGAGGACCAGCATGAAGATCCGAACCGGCATGACGTCGGGTGCAGCCTGCTACACGGTGCAATCCGGTGACAGCTTGAGCAAAATCGCCACCAAATTCTACGGCAGCGGGAGCGCCGACAACGTCAACAAGATCTACTACTCCAACCAGACCACCATCGGCACCAACCTGAACCTGATCTACGCGGGCCAGAAGCTCTACATCCCCTGATGAGCGTCTAGGATTTTGCACAGGATAGCCGTTGCAGCCCTGATCGCAACGGCTATTTTTGTTTCCTTTCCCCCTGCACGACCCCAACCCCCTCTCCCTTTGGGAGAGGGCCGGGGTGAGTGCCTCTCGTCTCCCCCCTCCCGCTCGCCCGATTCCACACCCAGCCCTGCCTGCCGCGCTCGGATGATCGCCTCAGCCCGGCCAGCCACCTGGAGCTTATTGAAGATATTCGAGACATAATTACTGACCGTCTTCTGGCTTAGAGCCAGCTTTTCGGCGATCCGGCGATTGGTATCCCCCTGGGCAATCAGCTCGAGGATAACACGCTCGCGATCGGTAAGGCTGGGGAAAATCGTCTTCGGAAGCGGCGGTCGCATGGCAAAGTAGCTCAGCACCCGGTTGGCGATGGCCGGACTAAAAATCGCCTCATTGTTTGCCACCGCGCGAATGGCTCGTACCATTTCATCATCTTCCGAATCTTTCAGAAGGTAGCCTCGCGCTCCGGCGCGCAAAGCAGCAAACACTGAGTCGTCATCCTCAAACAGGGTTACCACCAGGATGTGCGTGCTGGCGCTCTCATTTAGGATAGACTGGATCGCTTCAAGCCCGCTACCTCCCGGCATTTGCAGGTCTAACAGGACGACATCCGGCTGTAGATCCCCGGCCAGATGGATGGCCACCTGCCCATTGGCCGCCTCACCCACGACTTCGAAATCGGGCAGAGATTCGAGCAGCGAACGGATGCCTCTACGGAAAAACGGATGGTCATCTACGATGAGGATGCTGGTTTTGTCCATGTCGCTCCTCGCGGTCCCTCGTTGGTTAGTGGAAACCAGGCGCAAACACGTGTCCCCTGGCTTCCCTTCGATTGGATCGACCATCTGCCGCCCAGCTCGACTGTCCGCTCACGCATTGAATGCAGTCCCACACCATGGCGATAACCTTCCGGCAGCCCGATACCGTCGTCACTCACTTCAATCAGCAGGCCCTGGTCAACAACAGAAATCCTGACCAAGCCGTTTTTGGCCTTTGCGTGGTGAACGATATTTGCCAAGCCTTCATCGACAATCCGGTAAATCGCTACCTCCACTGCGGCAGGCAACGTGGGGAGCTGCTCTGGGGCTTCCAGGCACAATGCGAAAGGCTGGCTTTTGTCATCGCTGAGCCCAGAGGGCTCGCCCGGCTGACCGCTCTCGAACGAGTTCATCCGGCTGCGCAGCGCGCC
>MGNS01000006.1:5659-5939 GCA_001795165.1 Chloroflexi bacterium RBG_16_57_11 | reverse complement strand
CTGGCGGGCGCAGCCCATAGACCAACCGGCGTGTATCACCAACCGCTTCCCGTAAACCGGCCCGCAGGTCGACCATTCGCCGGTTTGCGTTCTCCGGATCAGACGCCATCAACCGCTGAACTTCACCGGCTTGCAGGTTAAGCGCGGCCAGCCCAGCCCCCAATCCATCGTGAAGGTCACGCCGAATCCTGCGCCGTTCTTCCTCCTGGGCAAGCACCAGTCGCTCACGGGCAAGCTTCAGGTCGGCGTTTTGCCTGGCTGCATGGATCGCCGCACCGGC
>MGNS01000006.1:2778-5637 GCA_001795165.1 Chloroflexi bacterium RBG_16_57_11 | reverse complement strand
AATCGCCGGTCGGCGGCTGAGAAGCTGTTTTCGCCTGGACGAGAGCCTAGATAAAGCCGGCCAATGGTTTCATTTTTATACAGCAGAGGTAGAGTCAGGGCAACCTTGCCCGGGTCGCCATACTCCACTGTCGACGCCGGCTCGCCATCACCGAGTTGAACCAGTAAAATCGACACATACGATACTTTAAATACCTCGCTTATTGTGTGCAAGAGAACGGGGATGATCTCATCTGGGGCTAACACGGTTTCCAGGCGCTGACCCAGGTGAGAGATAATAGTATATGGGTCATCGCGCTCGCCGTAAATCATGCGATTAACAAATCGCTGCACCTGGTGGCGAATTGGTTGAAAGAGCGCCGCTGTCACCCCGGTGGCGACCAGCGAGAACCACAGGTTGCCGCTGGATTGAAATACCATCGACAGGTAGCCAACGATCAGCACGTAGCTGCCGACTACAAACAGTGTCAGAAAGGCATAGACAATCGCTCGGTTAAGAGCAACATCCACGGTGAAGAGTTCATCTCGTAGCAGCGCAACCGCCAGACAGGTGAGCGCTGCGATCAGCAACAGCATACCAAACACCGGGTAGAACCAAAAGAACCCGGGCAGGCCATAGTTAAATCGGAACACCGGCATTGGCAGCAGCCGGATAGGGAGACCGATCATCTGCACCGCGGCCAGAAGGAGAATAGCCGCGATCACCCAGGTGGACTGTTCTTTTTCTGCCGGGCTGGTCGACGCACGGTAGTGCGAAACCGTAGCGGCGGCGATGCCAACACTGATGACCAGGCTGAGACCTATGCCAAGCGTCAACGGACCACCGTTCATGAAAAACAAGCCGGCTGCTGGAATGATTCCTAGTGCTACCCACCCCAGCCAGCGGGGGCGGAAACGACCGTCAGGAATGTAACCAAAGAATATGACCAGAGTGAATAACTGCACAAATTGTAGGATTTGCGCCGGTAGAGACAGAGCGGGCATATTGCGGGCAGCGATTTGAGCCAGGGTTGCCGTGCCTAACGTCGCCAGCAGAAATGCCCCGGAGACGGCGGCAGGTTGGGTGGGTTTACGCCAGATCAAAGCGGCGGCAACCAATACGAGGAAAGTGGTACTCACCAGGTAGACCAGGAGCACAAGACTGCCATACAGGATGAGAGGATTCCCCGCT
Organism: Chloroflexi bacterium RBG_16_57_11; assembly: GCA_001795165.1. Lineage (GTDB taxonomy): Bacteria > Chloroflexota > Anaerolineae > Anaerolineales > UBA4823 > RBG-16-57-11. The sequence goes on along the minus strand of MGNS01000006.1, from coordinate 4,467 downwards.
GCCAGAGCTGCCCCCGTATCAGCCAGGGTCAACTGACCAGGCATACAGTCCGCGCCGGTGCAGGGAACGTGAAGGATCTGACGAAGCGGAGAAATCCCGGACAAGGCCAGGGACATCGCCGAGAGTGCAAATAACAGCCAACCGGCCTGGGCTATCCGTCCAGACGTCAGAAACACGAAAGCATGCCGCGCCTTGGAAGGTAATTTCATCAAGGAGGTCGATCGGATGTAAGAAACGGCACCCCTACGCCGTTTCTTACATCCAGATTATCTATCCAGTCACCAAACCCGGCTGCACACCTCGCGTCGGTTCAGTGGTAGCGATCACCAGCCCCAATAACAACCAGCCTGAGTAAAACAGCAGCGCTCCCAGATCCTGGCTGCCAAGCGCCTGGCCAATCCCAAAGGCAATCGGAACCATGATTACGGTTAACAATGGAACAAAGCGTCGCCATCCACTCCAGGTCCGTGCAGCAATCGTGAGAATGCCGACCACCAACATACCGACCAGGATTCCGATCCAGCCGATCGCGGATAACATGTTATATAGCGGATCATCAGCATTGATTAAGCCGAGTAGATGTAGGCATTCACCCACAACCATAGATGCAAAACCGATTATTGGTAGAAAGCCAAAAGCCCGGGCGACCGCATTCGAACCGAGGGCATTCAACCGGATCAAGCCGAAGATGCCACAGACTCCGCTGATGCCCCAAAGCAAATATGCCAGACTGGACAGTGTATCTGGAAATGGAGAACTGGTTCCCCATATCCGAAACCCATTGAGAAAGATGAACAGAGTGCCAATCACAAAAATCATGCCGAGGAAACGAGTATTCATAGTTTTTCTCTCCTTTTCACCACCTTGATCATTGATTACGATGACCGGAGTATAGCGAATACCGTTCCCAGGCGATAGAGGTTGCGTTCACAAAGATTTAGGAAGTTTACCAGGGAAATATTTACCACTCCTTCACATATTAACCGATGATTGCTTTCCTCCTATGCCAAGAGCAGTATTTATTTTAGCACGATTAGGACTTATTATGGCGTATTCCAAGTCATTCACTCAGATTATCGCCCTGTGAAAAATTTAGTGTCAACCCGAGCCCATCGACTACCGCATCGTCTACCCAGCCAGGTATAAAGCCCTCCAACGCCGCGATCTCACCACCCTCCATCGCCTAATATTCTGCATCCACTTACCTATACCCCAAAAAAGGCGCCAATGGAGCGTCTCGATTTCCCCAAAATTCCTAAGCCCCGTCGTACTCGACGGGCCTAATTACCTAATTTCCCAGCTATCCTACCCCCTCTCCCAACACCCACTCACTTTGCGATCTGGATCACCCCCAAATACACCGACCCCGTCGTGTTGGTCACCCCCGGCGCCCAGGGCTCTCCTGCCAGCTTCCAGCCACAGGTCTCGAATACCAGGATTGGGCCGTCTGGATGGGTGTAGCTTTCCAGATCGGCGTCCACCGAAGCCGCCAGCCGCATGGCCTGCTCCGCCGAGCTGCGGAAGTATTCCTGGATCAGCCCCGGTGGCACACGCGCCGCCCTGGTCAGCCGTAAACCCTCCCCCGCCCGCTCACCTTGCTGGATCCGCACTGTGGCGCCTTCCAGCCATGCCAGGTTCGAGCGGATTTGCTTGAGCGAGAACCCCGCGCGGTTCACCCCCATCCCCTCC
>MGNS01000006.1:2373-2772 GCA_001795165.1 Chloroflexi bacterium RBG_16_57_11 | reverse complement strand
CGCCGGAAGGCTTCCGCTTCTCCTCCGATGCCCGAATGCACGCTGATCAAAATGACGTTTCCGGCTTCGCCTGCGGGACTGCCGGCGGCATCGCCTGCGGCATCGCCGGCAGCGTTGCCGGCGCGATAGGCGTTGACGCAGGCGCGGTGATCCTGGTAGGGGCAGGATCTGCCCGGGTTGACTGTGATGACGATCGGTTTTCCGTTGTTGACCTGGTCATTCTGTGGCTGCAGGAAAATCCTGATCCGCCCGGCCCCCGGGCTAAAATCGACGCCGTAGAAATCGGTGCTCGCGCCTGGAACCGGTGTAGCCACTCCGGGTGCAGGATAACCTTGGACCTGTGCGACCGTCGCCTCCATCGCGGCCGGAGCAGATAGAGCGAGCGTAGGCGCCAGCGGC
>MGNS01000006.1:1709-2367 GCA_001795165.1 Chloroflexi bacterium RBG_16_57_11 | reverse complement strand
GGTGTGGTTGTGAGGCGCCGGGCGCTCACCACCACCGGCGAGATGTCTACCGGCTCTGGGGTGATTTTCAGGAACAGCCCCGGCCTGGCTGCCAATAATCCCAGATTGATCAGCAGAAAAATCAACAGGACCACCAGCCCGGTAACGACCCTCTTGAGCCTGGAGGTGGATAAAACGAGGGACGATTTCAGGAATTGCATGCGCCTGCTATTGGGATTAGACGCGTTTTATCAGCTGCCGCACGATCCAGATACCCAGGACAACCGACAACAATAAGATCCCGATCTCTGTATAGAGCAAGGTTTGTAGTTGCGCTGCATTGCCCTCCCCGCCAGTTGGTGAGCGCCGGCTCCGTGTCGCTGTGGCACCGAAAGCCGGCCGGGTTGGGGTCAGGGTTGGTGTGGCCGTGCTGATGATCGGGGTGGCCGTCGGGGTGGCCGTATCGACAGGAGTTTGCAGGGTGCGATACTCACGCACACGCTGGTTGCCGGCTCCACACCGGTAGGTATCCCCGCTAATGCGTGTGCACCTCCTGCCCACCGGTGGGATCGGAAGGCCCGGCTGGGTGCAGTAAGCGTACACTTCCCAGCCGGAGTCATGGCACAGCTTGAGCCGCTGGCGCGGGTCGGGCACGCCCGGCACGGCGCCGAAACCCAGG
>MGNS01000006.1:1501-1643 GCA_001795165.1 Chloroflexi bacterium RBG_16_57_11 | reverse complement strand
GCGCGCAAGCTCCAGATAGCGACGAAGCCAATCAAGAAAATCGCCAAGCTGGCACCAGTCAAAATCCCGCACATCCGATTAAAGCGCTTCATGGTGTTCCTCCACCGATAGAATAGCAAGATTCATGCCATCTCCCAACTTC
>MGNS01000006.1:1209-1303 GCA_001795165.1 Chloroflexi bacterium RBG_16_57_11 | reverse complement strand
GATTATTATGGGTGATATTATCCGATTAGGGTAGCAATTCGGTCAGTTTTCAACTTCATCCATTGCGCTCTGCTCTCATCCTTCATCCAGATTT
>MGNS01000006.1:214-966 GCA_001795165.1 Chloroflexi bacterium RBG_16_57_11 | reverse complement strand
TCGTCGAACTGCGCAAAGACGCTGGCAAGCTGATCGTCGAGCTGCCCGGCGTCATCGATGTCGCTTCGCAAGGGCGTGGGAATATGTTCGCCATCGCCAACGGCCTGCTCTATCAGATCTCGCGGGGGAGCAAGAAGAACAAGCCCGGCCCACGGGTGATTGCCAACCTGGCGGAGTTTGAAGCAAGCGTCAACCCCGATGGCTTGGAAGTCAACCCCAACCCGTTCGACCTGGCTTTGGTGAAAGGCGGCAAGAACATCCTGGTGGCAGATGCCGGCGGTAATTCCCTGCTGATCGTTGACCACCGGGGCAACATTGACTGGGTTGCCGTCCTCCCCGAAGAGCTGGCCCCAACGGATTACATCAAGACCCTGGCCGGCTGTCCCGACGCCCCGCCAGATTTCGCTTTCGTCTGCGGCTTGCCCGAAATGATCCCTGCCCAGGCGGTCGCCACCAGCGTGGCCGTCGGTAAGGATGGCGCCTTTTACGTCAGCGAGCTCAAGGGTTTCCCCGCCCCGCAGGGGATGTCGCGCGTCTGGCGCATCGAGCCCGATGCCCGGCATGTCGATTGCGGCACCAGCTCGAAGTGCAGCGTGGTCGCCGATGGCTTCACCTCCATTATCGATCTGGCTTTCGCCCGGGATGGATCGCTCTACGTGGTCGAATTCGATGAAGGCACCTGGGCAGCGGTGGAGTTCGTCCCCGGCGGTATGCAGGGCGGCACGGTGAACAAATGCAACCTGGCGGCCGGT
>MGNS01000006.1:0-206 GCA_001795165.1 Chloroflexi bacterium RBG_16_57_11 | reverse complement strand
GGAGGTTGCCGGTGGGCTACCGCTCCCGGTCGCCGTCGCATCCGCCCGCGATGGGACGCTCTACGCCATCATCAACGCTCTGGTGCCCGGCGCGGCTCAGGTGATTACCCTGCCCTGACCGGTAAGCGAAGCGCATTCTTGATCGATTAAACCTTTCAAACCACCGCCAGGTAGATCGCAGCCCATGTTCTGCCTGGCGGTTTTTT
>MGNS01000005.1:13952-15063 GCA_001795165.1 Chloroflexi bacterium RBG_16_57_11 | reverse complement strand
TGTAGGAAGTGCGGAAGGCGCTGATCAGGTTCTCCGGGGGGCCGGCCGCGCGGTAGGTGATCTTCTGGCAGAAATCGTCGCCCTTGCCAAACACCTCGCGCGCCAGGCGCACGATGTCCTCGGCGTGGTTGTCGTCCTTGGCGAAGACCAGCGTCTTGGGCGTCTCAATGCGTCCGGGGAAGAGCTCGGGTAGGCTGTCTTTGTACGCGCTGAGGATGGTGCGGATCTGGCCGGGCGAGGTCACCCGGCGGTCCAGCTCTTCCGGGTCGTAGGAGAAGTCCTCGTCGAGCTGCTCCCAGCGCTGGCGGCGGGTGCGCTTGTCGCGCCGGCCGACCCACCAGCCTTTCTCGATGCTGCTGCCCTGCTCGGTGATGCGGGTGCGGATGCGATAGACCTCCCCATCCACGTTGACCCCATCCGCCACGGCGCGCTGGCGCGGGTACTCCATCACCAGGTTCTGGTTGAAGAAACCGAAGGTCTGCTTGCTGGGCGTGGCAGTCAGGCCGATCAGATAGGCGTCGAAGTACTCCAGCACCTGCCGCCACAGATTGTAGATCGAGCGATGGCACTCGTCGGTGATGATGAAATCGTAATATTCTATGGGGAGGCGCGGGTTGTAGCGCACCTCCTTCTCAGCCTGGCCGATCAAGGCCCCCTCCGCCTCCCACAGCGAGACTTCTTCGTTGGCCGGGTCGAACTCCTGCTCGCCGCACAGCATCGAGTACAGCCGCTGGATGGTGGTGATGTGAACCTTGCTGACGTCATCCAGCACGTTCGACTGCAGGTGCTGCACGTTGTACAGCTCGGTGAACTTGCGCCCATCGTCCGGGGTGACGAATTGATCGAACTCCTTGAAGGTCTGCCGGCCCAGGTTGTTGCGGTCCACCAGGAACAGCACCCGCCGTGCCTTAGCATGCTTGACCAGCCGGTAGGCGAAGTTGACCGCGGTGAAGGTCTTGCCGCTGCCGGTGGCCATCTGAATCAGGGCGCGCGGGCGGTCGGCGGCGAAGGAATCCTCCAGGTTGCGGATGGCCTCCACCTGGGCGTGCCACAGGTGATCCATGATGAGAGGGTAATTCCCAGGCATGTCCCGCAAGCGTCCACGCAACGT
>MGNS01000005.1:7783-13911 GCA_001795165.1 Chloroflexi bacterium RBG_16_57_11 | reverse complement strand
GTGCACGCCGTGCGCCCCAACGGGGTTCATCACCGGGCGCACGCCATGGCCTCCTACGAGGTTCATCGATCCATTCGGCCAGGGTTTCGGGGCGATGGAAGGCGAAGACCCGCCGCGAGCGCGGCTCGGGGTCGCGATTGTCGCGGAAGAAGGTTTCTACGCCGGTGGACTCGTACAGGAAGGGCAGCGGGAGGGCCACATGGGGGATGTTATCGGGCAGACCCACGGCATATACGCCGGCCTGCTCGGCCACACCGGCCAGGGGGATGCCCTCGGCCTTGGCTTCCAGGACGCCGGCGGCTTTGCGATCGACGAACAGCAGGTAATCGGCGTAGCCGGTCTGCAGGGGGAATTCGCGCACCGCCACGCCGCGCCCGGCGTGCAGGTTCATCGCGGCGCGGTCCTGCACCACCCATCCGCAGGCGGTGAGCAGGGCGTCAATATTCTGGCGGGCGCGGGCTTCCGGTGTAGTCATGGCGATTAGATGTAATATGTCATCTTGTGTCCCAGTACATGATCAATCGAATATTATACCCCGGTCTATCCTCTCATTTCTGCCCTTGGTTCCCGTGCCTCACAAGACCTATGTCTGTTAATTATGCCTGTGTGTACCCCATGCCATCCATGCTGATTCGCGCCAATCCTTGTTATCATTTCCCCCATCCCTGTTTTTCTGTGCACTAATTTCTTTCACACCATTCCAGATTTAGAACAATCGTGCTATAATTCACCTCGCAGAGCCGATCTACCCGGCTCTGCGCCGATTAAGGATATTCGTTTCGATTCATTTTTTGAGGTACGAATGCCAATCTCGTTCCCAAAACTGTGGTATACTATGGCGTCTCCCCCTGTATTTGGATCAACTTCATCCATTTACTGCACAGACGGGCCGGGGTGTTGCCCTGGCTCAAATTTTGTTTGTATAAGGAACATTTTGTGAATTTCGATACGTTTAATTTCCACCCGCAGATTAAAGCGGGTATTCATGCGGCGGGCTACACCACCCCCACCCCCATCCAGGCGCAGGCTATTCCCCCGGTCATCCAGAGGCGAGACCTGCTTGGCCTGGCCCAGACCGGCACCGGCAAGACGGCCGCCTTCGTGCTGCCCATCCTGCAAAGACTGCTCCCAGGTCGGCGCGGTACCCTGCGCGCCCTAATCCTCTCACCCACGCGTGAGTTGGCCGAGCAGACCCACCAGTCCATCCGGGCGTTGGGCCGTCAGACCGGTCTCCATAGCCTGACCGTCTATGGCGGCGTTCGCTCTGGCCCCCAGATCAAAGGCCTGCGCGCCGGCGTCGATATCGTCGTCGCCTGCCCCGGCCGCCTGCTGGACCTGATGGGCCAGCGTCACATTGACTTAAGCCAGGTTGAGGTCGTCGTGCTCGACGAAGCCGACCGCATGTTCGACATGGGCTTCCTGCCCGACGTGCGCCGCGTCTTCGCTGCCTTACCCGCCTCGCGCCAGACCTTGCTCTTCTCCGCCACCATGCCCTCCGAGATCCGCGGTCTCACCGCCGAGATCTTGCGCCGCCCGGTGACCGTGGAGATCGGCGAATCGCGCCCGGTCGAGACCGTCAGCCATGTAATTTATCCTGCCCTGCCCGATCACAAGACCGACATGCTGCTCGACCTGCTCAACCAGGCTGACGGCCAGGTTTTGGTTTTCACCCGCACCAAGCGGAGGGCAGAGAAGCTCGCCCGGCAGCTTGTTAAAGCCGGCCTGTCGACCACTTCGCTTCAAGGCGATCTGTCGCAGGGTCAGCGCCAGGCCGCCATGAATGGCTTCCGCAGCGGGCGAGTTAAGATCATGGTCGCCACCGACATCGCAGCCCGTGGCATCGATGTGTTGGGCATCTCACACGTGATCAATTACGATTTGCCCGATACCGCCGATGCTTACACTCACCGCATCGGCCGCACCGGGCGCATGACGCGCACCGGCCAGGCTCTCTCCCTGGTTACCCAGGATGATCTGCCGATGATGCGCACCATCGAGCGTTTGATCGGCCAATCCATCGAGCGACGCCAGCTCCCCGGCTTTGAATTCACCCTGGTGGAGCGTCCCCCGTCGCCGCCCCGTCGAGTATACACCTCGCCCTACCGCAAGCCCAGGCGGCCGCGTGCCCCCGGGCAGCGGTCGATCAAGCCCTCGCTGGCGGCCGGATAGCTGAAATGGTAAATAAAGACCCCGATGGATCCCTTCGGGGTCTTTTCTTTTGCCAAACACGGTCTATTCGATTATCACCCTCAGCTCGGATGCCGGGGTGGTCGGTTATCCCACCTGGGGCGCCTACGGGGTCTCCAAGACCGCGCTGGACCAGCTCACCCGTACCTGGGCCGCCGAGCTGGAAGACACTGGTGTGCGGGTCAACTGCGTTGACCCAGGCGACATAAACACGGCTATGAAACGCGCCACCGAGCCTGATTGGGATACTTATGCTCAAGATTTATATAACAGATATGATCCAGTCAACGACTTGTATCGTATATATGTATATAGAACTCGGTCACCGGACATCATTGCGATCCGTCCCTTTATATTCATGAAATGCCCGGTGTAGCGTCCCAATAGCACTTTGTGGTCACTGGTGAGGTGCAATCAAATAAATGCCTGGCATTGTCGGTTATGTCGGCTCGGCACCGGATGGGCTCTCCAGCATGTTCCTGGCTGAGATGGCGCGCGCATTAGAGCCAGAAGGTCGGTTCAAAATCGACCTCTACCATGGGGAATCGGTAGGTTTGGGGAGGGTCACCCTTGGTATCGCCGACAAAGAGACCCAGCCGGTTTGGAACGAGGATGAATCAATTTGCCTGGTTATGGAGGGGGAAATTTACAACAATGACGATATAAGACAAAGGTTGGTCCAAAACGGCCATCGATTTCGTCATGGCAACGATGCCGAGCTACTTTTGCATTTGTACGAAGAAGAAGGAGAAAAATTCGCCGTCAATTTGAATGGCGCGTTCGTCTTGGCGATTTGGGACCAGCGGGCGAAAAAGCTCCTGGTGGCGAACGACCGCTTTTGTTTGTGTCCTCTGTACTACGCCCGGGTCAACGAGCGACTGATATTTGCATCGGGCGTGCGCTCTCTACTCGTCGATCCTTTATTGTCTCGAAAAACGGATTTTATCGCCATCGCCGAATTCCTGACCTTCGATCACGTACTGGACGACCGGACATTATTAAAAGCCGTTCGCTTTCTACCCCCTGCATCTTTACTGCTTTACTCGGACAGTCATATCGAAATACACCCGTATTGGAAATTGCGCTATGCCGATCCATACCCGGTGCGCAGCAAGGAGGATCTGATCGAGGAATTTCTTTACCTTTTGGAACAAGCAGTCGCCCGCATGACCCGTCAGGGAGGTCTTCAATCGGGTATCCTGTTGAGCGGGGGGTTGGACTCGCGGTTTATTACCGCCTTTCTCTCTAAAGTTTTATCGCCTCGAACAGTTCACAGTTTCACCTTCGGTATTCCGGATTGCGACGATCTTCATTACGCCAAGGAAGTGGCTGCAAGAACCGGTACTATACCGCATTTTAATGAATTAAAACCGGACTGGCTGCTGGAAAAAGCAGGAGAAGCAGTGCGCATTACAGATGGAATGGGTAATCTGGTAAATTCACATGCCCTGGCCACCCTGGAAGATGAAGCCCGGCACGTCCAGGTGTTATACAAAGGCTTCATGGGTGATGCCCTCATGGGGTTTGGCCAAAGGCGTTCATTATGGACCAGTTGTGATGAAACGACCGGTGTACGAGCTGGTTTTCAGGTTTTCGACGAATTGGGCCTTTTCACGATAAAACCCGAGGAGCACAAATCGCTCTTCACGGAATCGTTCCTCAGTGAAGTGGGGAATTCAGTTCTCGATGGTTTCGTTTCTGGCCTCAGGAATTCGGAATCCTCCCTGCCGAACGATCAAATTAATTATTTCTATCTAAGCCAGCGGGTGCCGCGCATGACTGTCCATGGAGTAACCCTGATTCGAAGCCGGACAATTCCTCGGCTCCCTTATACAGACATTGACCTGGTTGAGTTTTCGCTGCATGTGCCGCCTGGCCTGCGTCTCGAGCGTGGATTGATGAAGGACGCTCTGATCGAAGCTTTTCCTAAACTGGCCCAAATTCCGATTACAGAGACCGGGTTACCACTCATGATCTGTGTCAGGGATGTGACAGAGCGGGCCAATCGAGTGATCCGTTGGCACCTGAATTCGGCTGGCTTGAAATGGATCTCCAAGCAACGATGGTCACGTCCGTACGCGAATAATCGCCTTTGGTTCCGGACTGTTTTGCGAAATTGGGTGGAACGCACCCTGCTAAATCCTCGCATGCTGGAACGTGGTTACTTTAATCCAACTTATATTAAGCGATTAGTGGACGAGCACATGTCTGGAGCGAACCACGAGGTTGCTATTGGCGCTCTGCTGACCATCGAGCTATGGCATAGAATTTACCTGGATGGGGACCGAGAGGAATTAGGTGGGTTGAAACGTTAGAAGCAATCTCTTCGGGGTTTTCTTTCGATCATTCGTCTAGTTTATACTATTTAGATTATAATAATAGTAATAATACGTTGATAGAAAGGAACCGCCCTTTGGAACAAGCAACCGACCTGTCTCAAAAAGTCTGCCTCGTCACCGGCTCTTCACGGGGACTGGGGCGGGCTTTATCTCTCGAGTTTGCCCGCCTGGGCGCCCGCCTGGTGATTAACTCGCGCCAATCCAGCGCAGATGCTCTGGCTGATACCGAGCGCCAGATCAGAGCCTTGGGCGCTCAGGTATTGAGCATCGTAGCCGATGTATCCCTGCGCGCCGACGTGGAGCGCCTGGCGGGAGAGGCACTGGCCCGCTTTGGAGGCGTGGATGTCCTGGTCAACAACGCCTCGGCGCTTGGTCCCACCCCCATGCCGTACCTGACCGACTATCCCATCGATGACTTTGAGCTGGTGATGCGCACCAACCTGATTGCTCCCTTCATGCTCTCACGAGCGTTGCTCGGCCAGATGCTGGCACGCAACTCCGGCTCGATTATCAACCTCAGCTCGGACGCCGGGGTGGTGGGTTATCCTACCTGGGGTGCGTATGGCGTCTCCAAGGCTGCGTTGGACCAGCTCACCCGCACCTGGGCCGCCGAGCTGGAAGACACCGGCGTGCGGATCAACAGCGTCGATCCAGGGGACATGAACACGGCTATGAAACGCCTCTCAGAGCCGGATGCTGATCCATCGCAATGGCCTGATCCGGAAACACGACTTCCGGTCTTTGTTTATCTGGCTTCCGACCAGTCAATCGGTGTCAGCGGCCAGCGCTTCAGCGCCGCCGAGTTTAAACCTGAGAGACTGCCAGGATGAGTGATCCCAATTCCCCGTTGGATGTAACTGGTTTCCAATCGGCCGGCAGCCCGATTGACTTTGCTTTACCTCCAGAGCTGGAAGCGCACCAGCCAGCGGAGTTGCGCGGCTTGCGGCGCGATCAGGTTCGCCTGATGGTGCTACCGCGCTTCGATGGCGATCCCATTCACACCCGTTTTGATGCTTTCCCGGCGTTCGTCCACGCCGGCGATCTGTTGGTAGTGAACAATAGCCGCACACTGCCCGCTTTGCTGCAGGCCACCGACGAAGGAGGCCGGCCGGTCGAGGTGCGCCTGGCCAGCCGCCGCGCCGAGGATGTCTGGGATGTCTTGCTCCTGGATGGGCGGGCGCACATCGGTCATTCGGATATGCGCCTGTGTTTTGGAGAAGGGCTTACCGCACTGATCCTGGATCGCAGTCCCGATCTGCCGTTTTTATGGCAGATGCAGTTTGATCGCTGTTGTATGCAATTGTTGGACTTGATCTACCGCCTGGGTGAGCCGATCCGCTATTCTTACCTGGATCACTCGTTGCCCCTCGATTTGTACCAAACGGTGTATGCCAGCGAGCCGGGCTCGGTTGAGATGCCCTCCGCCGGGCGCGCCTTCACCTGGGAAATGCTCATCCGCTTGCAGCGCCAGGGTGTGGGCCTGGCTGCTGTCACTCTCCACACCGGTCTTTCCTCGTCACGCGATGACCAGGTGGATGCCGTCTATCCGATCCACCCCGAGGCATTCGAAGTGACAGAAGCCGCCGCTCAGGCAGTGTATGA
>MGNS01000005.1:0-7770 GCA_001795165.1 Chloroflexi bacterium RBG_16_57_11 | reverse complement strand
CGGCAGGGTGATCGCCGTGGGTACCAGTGTCGTTCGCACGCTGGAAACCGTCGCCTTGCCGGATGGGTCCCTCCTGCCAGGGCGAGGAACAACCAAATTGCGCATTACCCAATCGCATCCATTGCGTCTGGTGGATGCGCTTCTGACTGGCATGCACGAGCCGCAGGCCAGCCACCTCGATCTCCTGAGCGCTTTCGTCGAGCCAGAGCGGTTACAAGCTGCCTATCACGATGCCATCCGGCGCGGCTACCTGTGGCATGAGTTTGGCGATATGAATCTGCTCATTTGAGCGGACTTACTCCACCGTCACGCTCTTGGCCAGGTTGCGCGGCTGATCCACGTCCAGCCCGCGGATTGCGGCAATGTGGTAGGCCAGTAGCTGTAACGGGATCACCGTCGTCACAGGGCTTAGCATCCACGGTGTCTCCGGCACCCACAAAACGTAATCGACAATATTTGCAATGCGCTCGTCACTGTCGGTTGCCAGTGCCACCACGACCGCCCCACGAGCTTTGGCCTGCTCGATCTGGCTGAACATCTTATCGTACCACGGGTCGCGCGGCGCGATCACTACCACCGGCATCGTTCGGTCGATCAACGCGATTGGCCCATGTTTCATCTCACCCGCCGGGTAGCCTTCCGCGTGGATGTAAGAAATCTCTTTTAGCTTGAGCGCCCCTTCATAAGCCGTCGGCATGTTGATCCCTCGCCCCAGATAGAGGCAGTGTTGCACGTCTTTCAAAGCGTAAGCGACCTGCTCTACCTGCCCCTCACGGTCCAGGCATCGCCCCGCCAGGTCAGGGATCAGCCGCAGATCGGACACCAGTCGGCGCCGGCTCGGCTTATCCAGCGACCCACGCAAGCTGCCAAGCAAGATCGCCAACATATACAGATCCACCAGCGGCGCAGTGTAAGCCTTGGTCGAGGCCACCCCGATCTCTGGCCCGCTTTGCATTGAGATGTATCCATCCGCCAACCGCATCGCCTGTGAGCCGATGGCATTGACGATCGACCACAACATCGCTCCTTTGCGCCGGGCCTCCTCCATCGCTGCCAGCGTGTCCGCCGTCTCGCCCGACTGGCTGATCGCCAGCACCGTCGTGTCGGCATCCACAATCGGGTCACGGTAGCGGAACTCTGAGGCAATGTCCACCTCCACCGGTATCCGGGCAATGTGCTCGATCAGCACTTTACCCACCATTCCGGCGTGCGCCGCCGTGCCACAGGCGGTGATGAAAATCTTCTTTATACGCCGCGCCTTCTCCGCCGTAAGGTGCAATTCCGGTAAGCGCACACCATGCCCATTTTCAAAATCCACCCGCCCGGCAATTGTGTCGGTCAGCGAGCGCACCTGCTCGTGGATCTCCTTGGCCATGAAATGGCGGTACTCGCCCTTCTCTGCCGAAACCGGGTCCCAGGCTACGTGGTGAATAGAGAGATTGACCTTTTTGCCCTCCAGCGTTTGCACCTGCACCCCCTCTCGCGCCACCACGGCCAGTTGTCGTGATTCCAGAAATACCACCTCGCGGGTGTGCTCCAGAATAGCGGGTAGATCCGAGGCGATGAACATCTCCCCTTCACCGATGCCAATCACCACCCCGCCGGCATTACCGATGCGCGCGCTGATGATCTTGTCCGGCTCGTGGGTCGAGAGTGTCACGATGCCATGTGCGCCTTTCAGATGAACCAGCGCCTGGCGCACCGCTTCGGTCAAGCCTTTTCCGGCGGAGAGATAGCGCTCGATCAGGTGAACAATCACCTCGCTGTCGGTCTCCGAATTGAAGATCGCCCCTTCGGCAGCTAATTCCTGGCGCAGCTCGATGTAATTCTCAACGATACCGTTGTGCACGACTACCACCTCCCCGGTCATGCCCAGGTGAGGGTGGGCGTTGCGTGCGCTGGGCTCGCCGTGGGTCGCCCAGCGCGTGTGTCCGATGCCCACATGGCCATTCAATGGCGCTTCGTCCACCAAAGTTTGCAGCCTGGCAAGCTTGCCGGCGTCGCGGCGGACCTGGATGGCGCCGTCTTGCAAGACTGCCAGCCCGGCCGAGTCATAGCCGCGATACTCCAGCCGCTTCAGCCCATTCAGGATGATTGGCGTCGCGTCGCGCGACCCAATATAGCCAACAATTCCACACATGCGAATCCCTCCATAGTCAAAGATGACAATAACTGGTAGAGCCGGAACAAGTAAGATCCGGTCCTGTTTTGGGTAGCAAGCCACTCCCCGCGGCTTTTATCTACACTGTCGCCGGTTAGCGATGTGGGCATTTACCGGGATCACCGATCCCGGCTACAGCTTGCCTGGGGTTTATGAATCTGGAGGGAAAGATATCAGGTGATGGCGCACCTGGAAGGCTTCCGCTGATCTCTCGATTTTCCCGGCCTTCAGGCTGGCAGCCTGTTGGTGACGCTGCGACGGTTGCGTGCGTCGATCCGGTTAACCCGCCCTTGCGGACAGGAACCTTCATCCTCGTCAACTGGGATTAAGTGATGTTCCCAGTCCATGCGCTGTCTCTCCCTATTAATAGTCTTAGCCGGTTTACCTCCTTGTAGACTGGTTAATCGTGATGCTGAATTATACCCGATATTAATCATGTAAAAGTTGGGTGTTCGTAAGCTCACCTTTGGGACAGACGATCCAAACTTGAGGCGATCACTTTTCCACTCATCACCGCTCAATAGTATAATTTGTAACAAGGAGAGTGTCCTCTGTGAGAGCAAAACAACCAAATTCTCGTCATTGCTTTGTTTGTGGGGTCGAAAATCCAATCGGTCTACATATAAAATTTTATGAAACTGCGCCCGGTGAAGTTACTGCTGATTTCTGCTTACCCATCAACTATCAAGGTTATCCTGGAATCGTGCATGGTGGTGTCATTGCCGCGATTTTAGATGAGGCAGCCGGTCGCGCCCATATGGGGCCTGTCGATACGCCACGGTTTTTGTTTACCGCCAAGATGGATGTTCGCTATCGCAAAAATGTACCGATAGAGCAGCCGCTCCGTCTGGTCGGCAGGGCAGGTCCAACCAAGTCACGCACTGCTGAAGCTTCCAGCGCCATCTATGACTTGCAGGGTACCCTTTTGGCAGATGCAGATGTGTTATTGGTTAATGTGCCAGAGAGGATGATCCAATCGACGGATCTTTCCGCCTTGGGCTGGAAGGTGTATCCGGACTAGATGCGCCACCACGCTGAAGGATATTGAGGATTTATAGGCCTGGACAAATTTAATATTTTTTCCGGAGTGTTATACTTTAAATCAACTCGATGGAGAGAAATCGATGATTCTAGAATATAACCGTCCCGTTACGCTCGAGGCTGCCCTGGCTTTGCTGGCGCGACCCGAGCCGGTGACGTTACCGCTGGCTGGCGGAACCACGCTGGCCAGCGCAACCCGCGAGCCTGTGGCTATCGTGGATTTACAAGGGTTGGGTTTGGACACTTTCCAGGCCCAGGGCAATTCGTTGTACCTGGGTGCTACGCTTACCCTGAACGGCCTGCTCGACAGGCTGCACGGCTTAGGAGATGCTGGCGCTGGTCTTATCGAAGGGTTGCAAAAAGCCATCACCCATGAGGCGACTTATAACCTGCGGATGGCAGCCTCGGTCGCCGGCACCTTGGTTGCCAGCGGTGGTCGTTCACCGCTTACCACTGCTCTGCTCGCCCTGGATACAGCGCTGCTGATCCAGCCTGGAGATGAGCAGGTAGGCCTTGGGGATCTTCTTCCTAGGCGTACTGAGCGCCTACCTCACCGGCTGATCACTCGACTGACCTTGCCACTTAGCGCTCGCCTGGCGTATGAGTACGTGGCGCGCTCGCCGGCCGACCGGCCGATCGTGTGCGCGGCGGTCGCCATCTGGCCTTCCGGGCGGGTGAGGGCGGCGTTGGGTGGTTATGGCGCTGGTCCACGCCTGGCCTTCGACGGCACCGAAGCGAATGGTATCGGGATTGCAGCGGAAAGCGCCTACAGCCACTGTGGAGACGAGTGGGCTTCCGCAGATTATCGCCGGGAAATTGCCGGCGTGTTAGTCGAGCGTTGTCTGCAAATCTTAGATGTTTCGAGTTCTTAGAGGTATACGAGGATTAGCATGGTCGAACATGGTTTTGAACTATTAGCTGAGCGAGAGATCCCCGAGATTAACACCCATGCCCGGTTGTATCGGCATGTTGGCAGCGGCGCTCAGCTCGTTTCCCTGGTCAACCAGGACGAAAATAAGGTCTTTGGAATTACTTTCCGCACACCGCCGGAGGATTCTACCGGCGTGGCCCATATTATGGAGCACTCCGTGCTGTGCGGCTCACGCAAATATCCAGTGAAGGAGCCTTTCGTCGAGCTGATCAAAGGCTCGCTCAATACTTTCCTGAATGCTTTCACCTATCCGGATAAAACCTGCTATCCGGTCGCCAGCCAGAACCTGCAAGACTATTATAACTTGATCGATGTCTACATGGATGCGGTGCTGTATCCGCTGATACCACCGCATATCTTGCAGCAGGAGGGCTGGCATTACGAGCTCGAATCTATCGACTCGCCGCTGGTGTACAAAGGCGTGGTGTTCAATGAAATGAAGGGCGCTTATTCAAACCCGGATGACCTGCAGGGGGATCGTGCTCGCCAGTCCCTGTATCCGGATACTCCTTACGCGGTCGATTCAGGTGGCGACCCGCGCCATATCCCAGAATTGACTTACCAGCAGTTCAAGGCCTTTCATGACCGGTTTTACCATCCCTCCAACGCGCGCATCTTCTTCTACGGCGATGACGATCCCTCCGAGCGCCTGCGCAGGATGGAGGCTTACCTGTGCGAGTTCACCACTCTGCCGGTCGACTCTTCCATACCGCTGCAGCCACGCTTTGACCAGCCAAAAAGGGTAGTCGAGCGCTTCGACCCGGGCGACGATTCGAACAGCGACAAAGGTCGTTTGGTGTTGAACTGGATGCAGGCCGAGACAAGCGATCCGGAATTGCTGTTGGGCCTTTCAATCCTGGAGCATATCCTGCTGGGTACGCCGGCTTCACCGCTGCGTAAGGCGTTGATCGACTCGGGTCTGGGCGAAGACCTGGCAGGCGGCGGCCTGGAAACCGAGTTGCGCCAGGTATACTTCTCTACAGGTCTGAAGGGCCTGTCTGTAAAGGCGGATCACAGCCTGGCAGAGGGCGAAAAAGTCGAAAGCCTGATCTTGCAGACGCTTGAAATGTTAGCACAAGATGGCATCGATCCGGATACGGTCGCCGCATCGATGAACACGGTTGAGTTTCAATTGCGGGAGAACAACGCTGGCTCTTTTCCACGCGGTCTGCTGCTCATGTTGCGCGCCTTGAACACCTGGTTATATGACGATGACCCATTCGCCGTGCTGGCTTTTGAAGCGCCTTTAGCGGCGATCAAAGACCGGCTGGCAGCCGGCGAGCGATACTTTGAACATTTGATCCAAATACATTTTGTGCAGAACCCTCACCGGACAACGCTGGTCTTGCAGCCACAGCCCGGACTGAGCCAGATCGAAGAGACAGAGGAGAAAGAACGCCTGGCGCGCGCACGTCAGCGTATGTCAGGCGAGATGCTACAACAGATCATCGAAGACACTCGCCGTCTTAAACAGCTTCAGGAAACACCCGACACTCCCGAAGCTCTTGCCACCATCCCGGGATTGAAACTGGAAGATCTGGATCGACACAATAAGCTCATCCCGCTGGCGGTCACCGATCACCTGGGTTGTCCGGTGTTGTACCATGAACTGTTCACGAATGGCATCGTTTACCTGGACCTGGGACTGAACCTGCACAACCTGCCACAGGACCTGCTACCCTATATTCCACTTTTTGGCCGTGCGTTGTTGGAGATGGGCACCGAGAGGGAGGATTTCGTCCGTCTATCGCAGCGTATCGGTCGCGCCACGGGTGGCATCCGGCCTGTGACTTTCACCTCAGCTATCCGCGGCCAGAGACAGAGCACAGCCTGGCTGGTCCTGCGCGGCAAAGCCACGACAACTCAGGCAGGTGAGCTTCTGTCCATCCTGCGTGAGGTGCTGCTTACCCCACGCCTGGATAACCCTGAGCGCTTTCGCCAGATGGTGCTCGAGGAGAAGGCGGAGAAAGAATCCATGCTTGTGCCTGCCGGGCACCGTGTGGTCAATACCCGCCTGCGGGCGCTTTTCGATGAAGCCGGCTGGGTTGAAGAACAAATGCACGGCATCGATTCGCTATTCCGGGTACGCCAGCTGGCCCAGGAGGTAGAAAAGAATTGGCCTGCGGTGCTAGCCAGGCTGGAAACGATTCGCCAGAGGTTAGTCAATCGCCCGGCGATGCTATGCAATGTGACCCTGGATTCCACCCATTGGGGGGTATTCGAGCCTCAATTAGACAGTTTTCTAGGAGAATTACCCTCGACCCCGCCGAGGCACATTGCATGGCAACCCACTTCAGACGCACCTTTCGAAGGATTGACAATCCCAGCGCAGGTAAACTACGTTGGAAAAGGCGCCAACCTGTATGATTTAGGCTACACCGCGGATGGCTCAGTGGAGGTAATCACCAATTACCTGCGCACGACCTGGCTGTGGGAGCGGGTTCGTGTCCAGGGTGGAGCGTATGGTGGATTTTGCGTGTTTAATCACCGTTCGGGCGTCTTCACGTTCATTTCCTACCGCGACCCGAATCTGCTGGCTACCCTGGAGAATTATGACGCCTCCGCTGACTTCCTCCGGGATCTCGATCTCGATCCGGTGGAGCTAACCAAAAGCATCATCGGCGCAATCGGCGAGATGGATGCTTACCAGCTTCCTGACGCCAAGGGATACGCTTCAATGACACGCTATCTGGCGGGCGACAGCGATGAGGATCGCCAGCGCTGGCGGGAGCAGATCCTGAACGCTTCTGCGGATGATTTTCATGCCTTTGGTAAGGCCCTAAACCAGCTTAACGATCAAGGTCGGGTGGTTATCCTGGGCAGTCAGGAGGCTCTCGGCCGGGCAAACGCCGATCGTGGCGAGGCGTTTCTCGAGATCAAGAAGATTTTATAAAACACGGACACAAGGTTAACCTTATGGACCTGACTTTCAAAGTAAACGGAACCAATCACAAGCTGCAAGCTCACCCCGGAGAGACATTGCTGGTTGCGCTCCGCCGTCTGGGTTATTTCGGTGTCAAGCATGGTTGTGAAACCGGCGATTGTGGCGCTTGTACTGTCCTCCTGGATGGCAAGCCAATCAATACATGCGTGATGCTGGCAGCGCAAGCTGAAGGGCATTCCATACAGACGATTGAAGCCCTTGGCGAGCATCCGGAGCAGGGTTGGAAAACCACCGCCGGATTGCACCCGCTTCAACAGGCCTTTGTCGAGAGCGGGGCGATCCAGTGCGGTTATTGCACCCCGGCGCAAATCCTGGCTGCCAAGGAGCTTCTTGACCGCAATCCAGACCCTAGAGAAGCTGAAATTCGCCAGGCTTTATCGGGCGTTTTGTGCCGCTGTACGGGTTATCTAAAGCCGGTCCAGGCCGTGCTGCGCGCTGCCGCAGTACTGCGTGGGGAAGCCGTCGCACCCGTAGAGGGCAGCGCGCCGGAAATTGCCCCCATCCCGGCGCCACCCGAATGGCTGCCGGGCGAGGGCGAGGTGAGCTCTGGCGCTGGCGCCCCGCTGCCTGCACCTTCTGGCGTGGGAGTCTCTGCCCAAACGCGCTTGATGCCTCGCATTCAAGTCACCCCACAGACCAAGGCATGGAGCAGGGTTGGTAAGCCGGAAAAGAAGGTAGATGCTGTCAAACTTG
>MGNS01000004.1:6220-7766 GCA_001795165.1 Chloroflexi bacterium RBG_16_57_11 | reverse complement strand
CCTGATCAATTGGTAAGGTACGACGTATAAACCTGTGGGTAAGTTCGCTTTGGAGCGCGTTTTGCACCAAAAACTAGTTAAGAAGACATCATTATCCCCATCATTGTCCAAATCGGCAGCAGTAATTGCATGGCCGTAAAACTGAGGGTGTATATAACGCTGGGTGAAGTTTTGGTTGCCATTGTTTTCAAACCATAACAGTCCTTGAAAATGGCCACTTGCCAGGATATCTTTGTCGCCATCCTTGTCTAAGTCTGCCGAAGAGACAGCCATCGGATCAATTATCCCGGTGACCAGTGGATGATAAACAAATTGGGGGATATACGGTTGAATCGCCTGGTTGGCCTCGGTTGCCTTGCCAGGAAAAAGGAAAACGGTTAGCAAGACAAAAGTTGATATCAGACGAAAAGTTGATTTGTATGTGTTTTCCATTTTTATCCATCCTTCGTATACAAGTATCCAATTATTAAACCGTTTACGAACATCGTTCTTTTACTGGAAGGGTTTAACGAAGATTTATAAGCTGTAATATTTGAATCGATATGGGGGTGTCGCTATAACTTCCCCCGAGGCATTACCCACCTTTTGGGTCTACAACCCTCGAAGCGGACAACTATATTTTATAACCACTTCATCAGGCTTGGTTATACAATTTAGTAAGGAGCCTCTAAAAAGGGCCTATGGGAATTACATTTTCGAAAGCTAAAGACAACGATTCCCTGAAAGACCAGGACTGGCTGATAATCGATCCTTTTTTCTACCTACGGGCATGGTTCATGAATCTGAGATCACAAACGGGAAGTCGGATCTTTTCGACCATAGCTCCAATTTCCCGTTTTCGTCTGGCTCTAAGTTCCCCCTGGTTCTATTATCCCCCTCTGAGCCTTCCAAGATTAAATCAATGATGTGTCATGTTTATAACTTTCATAGAATTGATGACAATCCTTCCGTAGAGCGTGTCAGTGAATGACACACCTCGACGTTGCATTATTATTTCATGTAATCGTGGGGGTTGACTTTGACGCCGTTGTACATCATTTCGAAGTGCAAATGGGAGCCGGTGGCATTGCCCGTGCTGCCGATCGCGCCGAGTGTGCTGCCCTGGAAAACGCCCTGGCCACAGCTCACATAATAGGAGCTCATATGCGCATATAACGTCTGCCAGCCATTGCCATGGTTGATCACTACGACGTTGCCGTACCCCCAGTTGTTCCAGCCTGCGTAGACAACCACGCCGCTATCCGCCGCGTAGACCGGGTTACCCTCTGACCCATCAACGTCGATCCCAGGGTGATTGGCGCTTGGATCGTAGCCGAAGCCGGAGAGAAAATGGTTATCCGCCGGCCAGACAAAGACCCCTGCCCCGGCCATTCCTGCCGTTACCGATTCGCACGCGCCGGGACCAAGCACTTTTGCCACACCCGGGTTATCCAGCGGGATCACCGGCGCGCTCCAGCTAACGAATTCGCGCCGCCCACCGGGGATTACCAGCCAGGAGCCCGGTGCGATGTTCGGGTTGGCCCAATCGCCGATGGTCGCCGGATCC
>MGNS01000004.1:0-6123 GCA_001795165.1 Chloroflexi bacterium RBG_16_57_11 | reverse complement strand
CGCCATCCACTGGCAGGATATTGAGCACCTGCCCCGTTCGCAAGCTATGCGGGTTATCCGCCAGAACATACTGGTTAGCCCATAGTAACGATTCTGGCTTCAGGCCGAATTTTGCGGCGATATCGAACAATGTGTCACCGGTCTTTACGGTGTATTCGATGACTTCATCTCGCGAGCGTGAGGGGACATCGGTATGCAACCGGACTCGCCGGGAAACACCCGTGGTCACCAGGTTGTTTGCCCGGCTTATCGCAGGCTTATCAAACCCGTTTTCGACCTGTGCGGCCTGATCTGCGCCGGTATTGGTGGGCAGGTTCTGCAAGAGCGCCTGTGGGGTGGTGGTGGATGACGCTGCCAGGGCTGTATCCCCGGATTCGCTGGCAAGCTCCGTATTTTGGTAGAAGCTGCGCAACCCCCAGGCAAACAACAAGATCAGGGCGAGCAAAAGGACGTGCGTCCCCAGTCGGAGGGACATTTCTGCCAGTCCAGCCTGGGAAAGCGCATCCCACACCGACATCAACGAGCGGCTCGAGGCCGGCGTATCATCGGTTTGGCTGGCCGGGCCGCCAGTGTCACCATTTAAATGAGAATTCATCTATGCGACATGATAACATCCCCTATGGATTGAGTCAACTTAAGGGCCGGTTAAGCTGGCTGAAGCGGCCAGAGCTGCCGCTGCCGGGTCGACTTGTTGGTTGAGCACATCGATTGTGGCTTGCCAGAGCGGTCCTCCCAGGCTGCTCAAGATATCCGCAGTCGGTATGGCATGCGCCGACAGGGCAATCTTGGCCAGCACTGGTTGAAGAAGGCTGTCACCCCAACGTTTCAGGGAAGACGGGCGAGGTGGAAGAAAGCCGGCTGCTTCGGTCCAGTCCGCCAGAAAAGCGCTATCAGTCAAAAATTCAGCCAGCTCGATCGCGGCTTGCTGTTCTCTCGTCTCACGCGCCGATAATGCCCACACCCAGCCTGTCGCCAGTGTATCCGGTTTTCCATCGACCGTCGCGAGCGGAGCTATTGCATCATCTACGGCCGTAGAGCTCAAGATGCGCGAAGTCCAGGTTGCGGCCATATCGGTACGACGATCCTGAAAAGCATCCCAGACCTGATCATCGCTCTGGAACTGGGTGAGCAACTCCGGCATGATCCCGGCGATTTGCGCCTGCATGTAATAAGTCAGGACATCAGTGAGAGCAATCGTCTCGATGATCGGACGTCCCTGATCATCCAGGACAGCGCCATCATTGGATTGGTAAAGCGCAAGCGTGAACAGCGCCTGAGGATCAGCAGCCGGGAAGACCAGCGTCGGGCCGTTTTCTGGTGGAATCGACCAGTCGGTTGGCGGTTCCGGAATAGCCTCTGGACGGTAAGCCAGCGCCAGAGCATCCCCGGCAAACGGCAAGCCGTAGATGCTTTCCTGGATGCTGGAGAGCTGGCGCGCATAATCGTACCAATCCGGATCATCCAAGGTTTTGGTGAGGTTGTTGTAGGGTCGGAGCAAACCTTTCAAGGCGGCTGCTTCCAGCAAATCGCGCGGCAGAGCGATCAGGTCGGGGACGGACTGGGGCGCGGCAGCACTGGCGGTGCTGAGCGCGTCCAGCAAGCCGCCCGGTCCATAAACTGCCTTGGTACGAACCTCAAGCTCAATTCCAGGGCGGCGCTTTCGAAACTCATCCAGCCTTTTTTGCAACAACCTCCCCGCTTCAGTATTGGCCGCAGGATCGAACTGCGGAGGCAACCATAAACGCAGCTTGACCGGCCCGGCGGGAGTTGGAGAGGCGGTCGCAAGCGGAGAACTGGTCTGATGGATCGACCGGGTTTGGTCAACAACCGGCGTCTGCGAAGGCAGGGGAATACTTCCTGCAGAAGGAAACCCTGCACAGGCAGATAAGATCGCCAGGATCGCCAATAAAACTGGTAATTTCATCCGTTGATTCGCCCGCATAATTTCCGTATTTAGAGGCGTATCTTATTGCATCGCAAGGATCAATCCAGGGAAATTGGTTTACGCAGGAGTTCAACCAACAGGCGCACGGCATTGTACGCATCGTTAAAATCCACCATTTCGGATGGTGTGTGGATGTATCGGGCTGGGATGGAGATGCACCCCGCCGGTACGCCCGCCCGGGTGAGCTGGATCGATTTCCCATCCGTCCAACCGAGCTCTAATATTTCGGTTTGGTAAGGCACTCTAGCACTTTCAGCGGTTTGAACCAGCCAGCGGACCAGGCGCGGGTCGGACAGCATCCCCTGGTCGCGCACCTTGATGGCTGGCCCTTTACCCAGGCTGACTTCCATCTTGAGACCTCTTGGGGTATCGCCGGTGCCGGTTACATCCACTGCCAGACCCACATCGGGGTCGATGCCAAAAGCTGCCGTGGTGGCGCCGCGCGCGCCGACCTCCTCCTGGACGCTGAAGACAAAGTAAAGCTCATGGTGTCCGGCTAACTTAGGCTGATGTATCTGGCGCAAGGTTTCAATCAATATCGCCACACCAATGCGATCATCCAGCGCTTTTGCCACCAGCCGCTGTCCAAATTCTTGGTAAGGCCGTTCGAACACCGCCATGTCCCCTACGCGTACAGGGCACTCTTTCCGATCCGAGACGCCAAAATCGATGAACATTTGCTCAAACGCTGGATTTTTGCTCGGATCGCTGAGGCGCTCGCTGCCGATCACGCCGCAGGCGCCGTTTAGAAAACGCAACCGGCTGCCCAAACAGCCGGCGGCGCGCACACCACCGACTGGCAGAAAACGAGCGAAGCCGGAATCATCGATGTGCGTGATGATCACTCCAATTTCGTCGATATGCGCCGCCAGCATAATCCGCAGGCCGTCCGGCTGTTTGTCCCCTTTACGCACGATCAGATTGCCCAGGTTGTCCACACGTACGTCATCGGCGAAAGGCTCTACTTCAGCGCGGACGACTGAGCGCACCTGCGCCTCGTATCCGGAAGGGCCGGGGGTTTCGACGAGCTTTTGGATCAACGGTTTCATAGATGCTCCTGTGAGAAAAAGCGGTTTACCGCTCTACGGCTAACAGATCGACCGGCAGGCGGGCCAGCGCAGCGTGCACCAGGGTCAGGGTGTTCTTCCAATCCTCCAACCGGGCGATCATCGCGGCAGTATGGGCATAACGGCCCGGCACCGAGACCGTGACGCTGGGGATACCCATGCGTTGTTTGTGGATCGCTCCAGCGTCAGTGCCTCCGCCGCCTGGCTGGCGAATCTGATACGGGATACCACTGGTCTCTGCCGTTTCGACCAGGTGGCGGATCAATCGCGGATCAGACAGGGTGGCATGGTCCGCCACGTAGATCGCCGGGCCTGCCCCAAGACGCGTGTTGTAACGGGTGTTCTCGCCGTCAGCCGGGTCAGTATTCTGCCCACCGCTATTCCAGGCGGGCAAGTCGTTGGCGGGCGTGCAATCCAAAGCGATCGCCAGGTCGGGGTCCAAGGCGTACGCCGCCACATGCGCCCCGCGCAGGCCCACTTCTTCCTGCACTGTGAAGGCCGCCAGTAAATCGATGTTCGTTGGGGCGTGGCGCAGCAGCTCGATCAGGGTTACCACACCCAGGCGGTCATCCAGCGCCTTGGCCCGCAGGCTGGGTCCCAGGCGGGTGAAGCTCGTGGCGAAAGTCGCCCGGTCGCCTACCATGACCTTTTTTGCGTTATCTGGACCAATATCGATGCGCAGAGTGTCCAGCGATAAAGATCGCTTGCGCTCCTCCGCCGAGGTCAGATGCACCGGCTTAGCCCCGATCACGCCCGGTATGTGCTGGCGACCAACCCACACCGGCTTGCCAACCAGCTGGCGCACATCTACCCCACCGACGGTGTCGAAGCGGAGGATGCCTTCACCCTCGTCATCGACGATCATCATGCCAACCTCATCCATGTGAGCCGCCAGCATCACTTTCAAGCGCCCCTCGCCCTGGCCCGGGTGAATTGCCAGGACGTTGCCCAGCGCATCCACGCGAACTTCGCTGGCGTGTGGGCGCACCTGCTCCAAAACAATTGCCCGGACTTCCTGCTCGTCGCCAGAAACTGCGGGTGCATTGCATAGGCGTTCCAGGAGGCGGATTTGCGCCGTCCCAATTTTAGGGGAGGTGTAAGTCGGCTCAGTCATCCCACACCAGCTTATCCAGGAATTCCTCGTCTAAAGCGGCTGCGAACTCGGCCAACAACCGCCCGGTGCGGGCAATATCTTTCATCGACACCATTTCAACCGGGGTGTGCATGTAGCGCAGCGGGATACCGAGCACCATGGTTGGGATGCCTTCGACCGCGACCTGCATGGCATCGGCGTCGGTGCCCGAACGGCGCGGCATCGCCTCCAGCTTATAGGGGATTTCCAGCCGGTCGGCCAGGTCTTTGAAGGCTTTCTGCAGCGCCGGGTGGATCGTTGGACCCCAGCCCAGAGTAGGCCCTTTCCCCAGTGGAAAGGTCAGGTGCGCCGGGCTGCCTGGGCTGCTGGCGAAGGTCACGTCGATCGCCACCGCCAGGGCCGGGCGAAGCTTGTGAGCCGAGGTTAATGCTCCACCCAGCGTCTCCTCCTCCTGCGCCGTGGCGACCGCCCAGATGTCCCAGGAGGTCGGCCGTCCTTGCAGCTCCATCAGGCAGTCTGTCAGAGCAGCCACCGAAGCCCGGTTGTCCAGAGAGTGACCCGCCAGGTAATCCTCACCTAACTCTAACGGCGGTTGGGCAAATGAAACCAGGTCGCCCACCCGAACCAGCCGTTCTACCTGAAGCGGCAACAGGCCGACATCCACCAGCAGGTATTCCAGCGGCACAGGGTCATTGCCGATTTCGGCCGGGAGCAGGTGCGCTGGCGGCTGGACAATAACCCCAGGCAATTCTTCACGACCGTGCACGGTTACCAGCTGTCCAGGCAGCACGCGTGGATCGAGCCCGCCCACCCTGGTCAGGCGTAAAAAGCCATCCACCAGGCCGGTGACCATCAAACCGATGGCGTCCATGTGTGCGGCCAGCAACAGGCTGGGGCGCGGATCGGGGGTGTTGCCCCGCCGCAAGCCGTGCAGGCTTCCCAGGCGGCTGATATGTAATTCGTCCGTCAACGGTCGCCAGGTCTCAGCTACGATATTTCGAATAGGCGCCTCGTAACCAGAGAGCCCCGGCGCGGAGATCAATTGTTTCAAAAAAGGAAGGATTTCATTCATCATTTGGGTCGTTTAGCTCAGAGTGCGGGGGAATTATAGCATGATAAGCCCGCCCGGCATGGCCAATCTGGGCTCAGGGCAACGACACGGGGTAGGGCTGAGAAGTTATTGTAGGCTCAGTGGTTTGGGTCTCGGTAGGAGGCACCGGGGTGTCGGATGGCGGAGGTGGCAGGGTAAAAGTTGGTGGAGGCGTATCTGTCGGTGGGGGTGGGAGCGTATCGGTAGGCAGTGAGGTCGGCGAAGGCGTCCAGGTCATGAATTCGGTTGGGGTAATGCTAGCCGTCGAAGATGGAGACGGCAGCAGCGTATTGGTCACTCGGAGGGTACGTGTGGGCGTCGATGTGGAAGTCGCCAGCTCTGTCCAGGTGGGCGAGGCGGTCAGCGTTGGGTCGGGTGAAGCCACCTGGTTCTGGGCGATCTGGACCATGATCCATCCCAGGCAATAACACGGCAGCGTAGCCAGGATAATCGCAATGAACGTCAGGCGAAGTCGATAACGCTGCTCTCGATGCATTCCATTACCCTACTCAGGTGTAGATGATAACACCAGGGGTGAGATGCCGCAAGGAGTTATCGGATCGGACGATTTTATGGTAAAACACTGGCATGAACTGGATCTATCTTTCCCCTCACCTGGATGATGTAGCGCTATCCTGCGGTGGGCTCATCTCCCAGCAGACCTCGACGGGAGAAAAGGTTGAAAGCTGGACAGTTTGCGCTGGCGACCCTCCTCCCGGACCCATTTCAGCCTTCGCCGAAGAGCTGCACACTCGCTGGCAGACCGGCCGGGAGGCGACAGCGTTGCGCCGTCTGGAGGATCTTGCCTCCTGCACCCGGCTTTCCGCCGCCTGCCATCACTTGCCTGTCCCGGATTGCATCTACCGCCGAGCCGGGCTGGACTACTGGAACCTAGTTAGTTTTTGGTGCGAAAGGGATCATATTATGA
>MGNS01000003.1:8972-11671 GCA_001795165.1 Chloroflexi bacterium RBG_16_57_11 | reverse complement strand
GGATTGGTTCCATGCCCTGATTGTGCCTGGCTTTTGCGATTTTGACAATGTTAAAGTTCGACAGACTTTATGCCTGAGCAGTTACCTGAAATAAACAAATGAAACAGTATGCTATCAGATCAGCCAATAATTGTGGGAACTCAGTTATTTCTTAACTGGGTTTCCGAACCTTAAAGGCCGATGCTACGGTTAGATGGTAAGTCAGATGAATAGCCTAAAATCCAATCTTAAGCCGTATCTACCAAATTCATTGCTAACCGCCTATCAGCGGTTGCGAATCTTCTCCAACAACCTACTGGATTTGCAATATTGGGATCGAGAAAAGCGTCGACTCCCTGGTCTCGGCTGGTATCTGCACCCCCAGGCTGCCGCCAGCCGGAGCAGCATGCAGAAGTACAAAGACAGGCACAAAGGCCAACGCTGTTTCATCATCGGCAATGGCCCGAGCCTGCGCCAGATGGACCTCGGTCCACTAAATAATGAATTTACTTTCGGGTTGAACCGCATCTATTTGATTTTTCCCAAACATGGCTTTTCAACGACGTACTTTGTTTCGGTTAATCGCCTCGTGATCGAACAGTGTAGCCAGGAAATCCTTGCTTTGACGATGCCCCGTTTCATTAGCTGGTATGCCCGCGATTACCTGGGTTTTGCACCCAATCTATTTTATGTTCGGGATCCAAATGATGGCACGCTCGGCTTCTCCACTGACCCCGGCAAGCGTATTTGGGAGGGAGCCACCGTGACCTATGTAGCCATGCAACTGGCCTTCTATATGGGCTTTCAACAGGTCATTCTGATTGGCGTCGATCACTCTTTTGCAACCACCGGCGTGCCGCATAAAGTGGTCACTTCGACTGGAAATGACCCCGACCATTTCGATCCGGGCTACTTTGGTAAGAATTTCCGATGGCAATTGCCTGACCTGGAAGCATCCGAGTTATTTTATAGACAGGCAAAACAATATTTCGAGGATGTTGGTCGAGAAATCGTGGACGCTACGGTAGGCGGAAAACTAAACGTATTCCGGAAAGTTGAATTTAATACGTTATATTGATTGTGTTCAACCTGATGATATTCATCATTACACGAAGCATGAACCGGCCATCATAGTAAGGTTGTTATGAAGCGAAGATTTAAACATTTGATGAATTACCTGAAGGACAACAGAAGCTTACAGCAGCAGCTGAATTTACAGGGGTTGTATCCGCTTGGGCACTATTACTCCCCAATTCCTGTTCAGGCGGATGTACAAGATTATTTGGAATCCATGCAGAGGACAAGGATTGAGCTTCCAGAAATTAAACTAAATCGAGAGAAACAGTTTTCTCTTCTTAATGAATTCCAGGCGTTTTATCATGACTTGCCGTTCCCAGAAGAAAAGAGACCCTCCTGTCGCTACTACTATAACCAGATTATGTTTTGTTATGCCGATGCGATTTTTCTGTATTGCTTCCTTCGCCGTAATCAACCCGGAAGAATCATAGAAGTCGGCTCGGGTTTCTCTTCTGCTATCATCCTGGACACGGTAGAAAAATTTTATAACCATCAACCAGAAGTTACATTTATCGATCCCTATCCCGAAACCTTAATGAGTGTATTGAAGCCGCATGATAGGGGTAAAGTAAACATCTTGGACATAAAAGTCCAGGATGCGGATCTCGAAGTATTCACCTCCTTAAAATCTGGCGACCTACTGTTTATCGATTCAAGTCATGTCGTCAAATGTGGCAGCGATGTTCAACACATTATCTTCAAGATATTGCCGCAACTATCTTCTGGGGTTATCGTTCATTTTCATGATATTTTCTACCCGTTTGAATATCCGGATAAGTGGCTCTTGCAAGGTAGATATTGGAACGAGGCCTATTTTCTGCGGGCGTTTCTAGCTTACAACAACGTATGGGACATTTATTTTTTCAATCCTTATGTGGCATTGACCTTCAAAGATTATATAGAAACAAAAATGCCACTTTGTCTGAAGGATACCGGTGGGAGTCTATATATCCAACGTTTGGAAAAAGCTACCGACGATGCCTGAAGGTCTCCTCATTTCGATTATCACCCCCTGCCTTAATCGCGCCTCCATGATCGGCGAATCGATCCAAAGCGTGCTGGACCAGGATTACCCGTACGTCGAGCACATCATCGTGGATGGCGGGTCCACCGACGGGACACTGGAGGTGCTGGCAAAGTACCCTAATTTACATGTGGTCAGTCAGTCGGATGAGGGGATTTACGATGCGATCAACAAAGGCGTGGTTCAGGCTCGGGGGGAGGTGATTGGTTTCCTGAATACAGATGACTATTACGAGTCGAATGTGTTCTCAGCGGTCATCAGGGAATTCTCGGCGCATCCAGACTGCGAGGCCGTGGTGGGTGGAGCAGAGCTTTTCCGTCAAGAAGCTGACGGAAATAGGCTGATTATTCAAAGTTTTCCCGCTATAACACCTGAGCAGCTATTTTTTCGATTAACTCAGGGTGTGTCGATTTTTAACGCTTGGTTCTTCCGCAAGAGGATCATTGAGGAAATTGGCGCATTCAATGATCGCCTTCGTTACGCCGCCGATCGCGAATTCTTGATCCGCTTCGCAATGCTTTCAAAGAAATTCATATCGCTTAACCTAACCCTATACCATTATCGAGCACATCCCGGCTCGTTAACATTACGAGATCAGGATAATGGTGAAGCAGAGTTC
>MGNS01000003.1:7059-8963 GCA_001795165.1 Chloroflexi bacterium RBG_16_57_11 | reverse complement strand
GACCGTTCTATCGCAGAGAATTACTTGGATCAGCCTGATCTCGATACGAAGTTGAAGAGGGTGTTCCAATCTTGGCACAGCTTGACAACATCCGATCAAATCATCGGGGCATTCAGAAACAAGGCTCCGCTCAGGGGGATAAAATATATACGAACGGGTATGCAAAAAAATCCCTCCTGGGGATTCGTTTTTATTGGCAGGTGCTCTCAGAGAAGTGCGCGCTGGCTAAAGAAAAATATTAGGTTTCGGCGGCTATGAGGATCGATGTGCCGCTTTCAAGGAACGATTCGGAATGATCCTAATGACCAATATACAACCGAAAGTATCCGTTATCATTCCGGTCTACAACAGAGCAGGTTACATCCCGCCTGTGTTAGCAAGCCTTCAGTCGCAGACATTTCACGAATTTGAAGCCATAATTGTTGATGATGGTTCAATCGATCATCTAGAAGAGCTGATCCCTAAAAACCTCGATTGGATAAAAATCATCCATCAGGAACACAGGGGGCCAGGTCCTGCTCGTAACCGTGGCATCCACATCGCCGCGGGTGAATACCTGGTTTTTCTGGACGTTGATGATGCGATTCTCCCGGAGAAACTGGAAAGGCAGTCGCATTATTTGGATGGACATCCCGAAATCAGCCTGGTTTACTCAAATGGCTACCTGGTGAAAACAAAAGACGATGGAACTGAAGAGCGCATTTTGCTCTCCAGCGCCGGTTTGTTACAATTCAAGTTGGGAACGCCGGAAGAAAATATCCGCGCCTTGTCTGTGACGAACGTGTTCCCCATCCATACAGCTATGGTGCGCAAACAGGCGGTCCTTGACGCCAACGGATTCGATGAATCGGAAGAGATGTATGTCCTTGAAGATTGGGATTTATGGTTTCGAATCGGTGAAAAACACCAATTTGCTTTCGAAGATATACCCACCATTGAATACAATGTGGATGAAGGTGGGATCTCGAAGAACAAATTATTAATGCTCAAAGCATCGGTTTCTATGGAGAAGAAAATTGCATCTTCGGTCGGTTTTTCCACACTTTCACCTGGCCTACAAGCTAGGAGCCATCTGGCGTTTGGAATCTTGGCCTTAAAATTTGGCGACCCTAATCTCGCTCGAGGAAGATTTCTGAAAGCGATCAAAAAGAATCCATTGAATCCGATTGCTTGGGCCGCCTATAGTTTGACACTTTTCGGAAAAGAGAATTCGATCCGCTACTTCAATTACTTCCGTGAAAAATTTGTCACCCGAGGGCAACTACATTTGTAGTACATTACCTATGACCCTCATCACCGTCGTCATCGTCGCCTGGAACAGCGCCGACACCCTGCGGCTATGCCTGGATTCGGTTATCGAACAGCAGGGAGATTTTGAAACCGATGTGATCCTGGTGGATAACGGCTCGAGCGACAACAGCCTGGAGATCGCAGAATCTTATCCGCGGGTAAAAGTCATCCGCAACGAGACCAACCTGGGCTTCTGCCGGGCGAACAACCAGGGGATCACCCAGGCCGAGGCGGACTACGTTTTGCTGCTCAACCCGGACGCGCGCCTCGGCAAGGACTACTTGCGCACTCTCCTGGGAACTGTCCAGGAATCGCCCGAGGCAGCCCTGGCGACCGGAAAAGTTTATCTGATGAGAGGCGACGGCCAGGCAATTTGCCAGGACGGCTTGCCCGTCTTTGATAGCGTGGGGATCGAGCTTAAGCGGGACCGCCAGGCAGTTGACATTGGCAGGGGAGAGCCCGACCAGGGGCAATACGACCAAACCCGGCAGGTGTTTGGCGTCAGCGGGGCGGTGTGCCTGTGCCGGAGGCAGGCCTTGAGGGAGGCGATGGTCGATGACCAGGTGTTCGACAACCTCTTCTTTGCGTACAAGGAAGACGTCGACCTCTCCTGG
>MGNS01000003.1:4412-6996 GCA_001795165.1 Chloroflexi bacterium RBG_16_57_11 | reverse complement strand
GGCTGGCGACCCGGCATCAGCCGGGATGAGATCCCCCGCCCGACGCGCTACCACTCCTTTGTTAACCGGCGCCTGGCGATCCTGAAAAATGACACCTGGAGGACGTGGCTGCCGGATTTGATCCCAATCTTGTGGTTCGAGGCGCTGTCGCTGGGCTATGCGGTCACCCGCGAGCCGTTCCTGCTGAAAGGTTATTGGGCGATCATCACGCAGCTACCCCGGATCAAACGATGGAGGCAGGCCATTCATCGAAAGAGGCGCCCATCCATCTCAGAACGGGACCGGTGGACGGGTCGATCATGAGCCTATCGGTGATCATCCCCACTCTACAGGCCGGCCAACAGTTGCAGCGCTTGCTTTCCAGCCTGGCCGGGCAAAGCACGCCGCCGGAAGAGATTATCGTGGTCGATTCATCCTCGACGGATGAAACCGTTGAGATCGCCCGGGGAAACGGCTGTAAGGTACACCTTTTGAACCGGGATGAGTTCCGCCACGGCAGGACGCGTAACCTGGGAGCCGGTTTTGCGCAGGGAAGCTGCCTGGTTTTCATCACCCAGGACGCTTTGCCGGTGGATGCGATCTTCCTGGAGGAGCTGGTGCGCCCGCTTCTGGAAGGGCAGGCCTCAGCCGCAACCGCCCGCCAGATCGCCTACCCGGAAGCCAACCCGATCGAGCAATTCTCAAGAGCGTTCAACTATCCAGAGAAGTCCCACGTTCGCACCCTGCATGACCTTCCAAGGCTCGGTATTAAAACGTATTTTTTCTCCAATACAGCTTCCGCTTTCGACAGGAATATCTTCGAATCCTCGGGAGGATTTTCAGAAGAAGTAATTGTTGATGAAGATTTGGAGCTTTGCGCCCGGCTGCTGCACAATGGTTTTGCAGTGGCCTACCAGGCAGAGGCCAAGGTTTACCATTCCCATGACTATAGCCCGGCCCAGCTGTTTCGGCGCTATTTTGATATCGGCGTGTTCTTCTCACAAGCTGGATCCACTATTCTCAACGCGCCAACACAAAGCGAGGGCACGCGCTTCTTAATCGCTGCTACTCGCCGATTGATTGCTACCCACTCCTGGAGATGGATACCCCGCCTGTTTATGGAGTCAGGGGTCAAGCTCATTGCCTTCCAGCTTGGCATCCACCACCGCCGTCTTCCAGCCCGGTCCAGGCGCAGCCTGAGTGGGCAGGGCTACTTCTGGGAGCAGGAATCCCCCGGAAACAGCTAGTGGACAAACGCGTATGCCTGAAGTGCTCGTGAACGGCCGGTACACCCACCAGCCGATGATCGGCGTGAAACGGTACGCCCAGGAGGTTGCCGGCCGTTTGGGGGAGCCCCTCCGCCTGGTCACACCCCCGGGGAGCTATACGGGCAGCCTCGGCCATCTTTGGGAGCAGGTGGGCCTGCCCCGGCAGGTCGGCAGGGACGACCTGCTGTGGTCACCGGCCAACACCGGCCCATTGTCCGTGGCCAGCCAGGTGGTGACCATCCACGATCTCAGCTCCCTGGAGCACCCGGAGTGGTACGACCGGCGCTTTGCGGTCTGGTATCGCACCCTGCTCCCCAGGCTGGCCAGGCGTGTACACAAGATCATCACGCCGTCTCGGTTCACGCTGGAGCGCCTGGCCACGCTGCTCGACATCCCGGAGCACAAGCTCATCCCGATCCCGGAAGGCGTGGCGAGCCATTTTCGCCCGGCCGGGGAGGCCGAGATCGCCGGGGTGCGCTCGCGCTACGGGCTGAACGCCCCCTATCTGCTGGTGGTCGGATCGCTCGAGCCGCGCAAGAACCTGCCGCGCTTGTTCCAGGCCTGGGAGCGGATCGTAGAAAAGGAGCCCGGGATCGAGCTGGTGCTGGCCGGCGACCGCGGGCCGGTCTTTCGAGAGGCTGGATATCCCCGCGCCGCCAAAGGCGTCCGGCTCCTGGGGCGGGTGGATGACGCCGTGCTGCCGGCTTTGTATTCCGGGGCGCAGGCCACTCTGGCCGTATCCCTCTATGAAGGCTTTGGGCTGCCGGCCCTGGAAGCCATGGCCTGCGGCGCCCCGCTTATCGCTTCGAAGAACACCTCGATCCCGGAGGTCGTTGGCGAGGCCGCTCTGATGGTGGACCCTTACGAGGTGGAGCAGATCGCCGAGGCGATGGAGAAAGTCTTGACCGATTCCGCCTGCCGGGAGGGTCTGCGCTCGAAAGGCTTGCAGCGCGCCCGGCTTTTTTCGTGGGAGGGGACCGCCCAGCGCACCTGGGAGGTGCTCTGGCAGGCTCTTTTGGAGCGGGGTGGCTGAGCATGGCGGATGGCTTGAAGGTGGCGCTGGTTCACGATTGGGCCGTCTTGCTGGGCGGGGCGGAAAAAGTGCTGGCCGAGCTGCTCGAGATCTGGCCTGAGGCAGCCGTATACCTGCTGGTCTACGACTCCCAGGGCCCGTGCCGCGCGTTTTTGCAGGGCAAGAAGGTGGAGACATCCTTCATCCAGAGATTGCCGCGCGCGGTCCGGTCTTACCGCTCGTACCTGCCGTTCATGCCGCTGGCCGTGGAACAATTCGACCTGAGCGGTTACGATCTGGTGATTTCATCCAGCCATGCGGTGGC
>MGNS01000003.1:2614-4359 GCA_001795165.1 Chloroflexi bacterium RBG_16_57_11 | reverse complement strand
CCATCCGTTACGCCTGGGAGATGCAGGGCGAGTACCTGGTCCAGGCGGGAATGGAGCGCGGCCTGCGGAGCTATCTTGCCCGGGCGGTTTTGCACTACATCCGGATGTGGGACCTGGCAAGCTCCGGCCGGGCGGACGGGTTGATCGCCAATTCGCTGCACACCGCCCGGCGCATCCAAAAGATCTACCAGCGGCCCGCCGAGGTGATCTACCCGCCCGTGGATGTGCAGGCTTTCCGGCCGGGCGGGGCGAAAGAAGACTTTTACCTGACCGCTTCTCGACTGGTCCTGCACAAGCGCGTCGACCTGATCGTAGAGGCTTTTACCCAGATGCCGGACCGTAAGCTGGTGGTCATCGGCGATGGCCCCGAATTGAAAAAAATCGCCGCGCGCGCCGGTGAGAACATCCGGTTTTTAGGCTACCAGCCATTCCCGGTTTACTTAAGTTACCTGCAAAGAGCGCGCGCCTTCGTCTTCGCCGCGCTGGAGGACTTTGGCATTACCCCGCTCGAAGCGCAGGCTTGCGGCACCCCGGTCATCGCCTACGGAAAAGGCGGAGCCCTGGAAACCATCCTGGATGGGAAAACCGGCCTGTTCTTCGATGAGCAGACCTCCGAAAGCCTGAGGGCGGCCATCCGCCGCTTTGAAAATGGCGCGCTGGAGCTGAATGTAGGCGAGCTGCGCCACAACGCCGAGCGATTCAGCTGCGAGCGCTTCCACCGCGAGATACGCCAATCTATCGAGAGGCGCTGGTCCGAGTTCGACGGCAGCCGGACAAAGCCCGGGATTGCATCTTTGTAAAGTGGGTTGACCGTCCGTAAGCCAATTTTCAGCGTAAAATAGCATCAATGAGCGACCGGGAGATCTGAAAAGGTTCATGGATTCTGTGATCGGCGCCGGGAAGAAAGAACACCCCACCTCCACCAGGTCTGGGCTGCGCTCGACCTATGTCCAGCGGCACGCCCGGTTATGGATGGCTGCCTGGCTGCTTTTTACCGATGTCCTGAGCCTGTTGGCTGCCGGGTTGGCTGCTTTTGGGGTGCGTTACTGGATGGGCGACCTGGTCAACCCGCCATTTTATTGGCGCCTAGTGCCGCTGATCCTGGTGTTCCCGGCGATTTACGCCCTGCAAAGGCTTTACCCGGCGGTCGGCCTCAGCCCGGTGGAAGAGCTGCGCCGGCTAACCATCTCCACCAGCGCGGTCTTCCTGTTGATCACGGCATTTACATTCTGGATGCGCACGGCAGAATACTATTCCCGATTGATCTTTGCCTTCGCCTGGGCCTTCGCCCTTTTGACTGCGCCGGGTGGCCGCTGGCTGATGCGGGCGATTGCTGTGCGGTTCGGGGGCTGGGGAGAGCCGGTCGCGATCATCGGCTGTGGAGGGCAAGCCCAGCGCATCGGGCAATTCCTGATCGAGCGGTTGCACCTGGGCCTGCGACCGGTGGCCTATATCGACTGCGCGGCGATGCCGTGCGAGGCCGGGCTGTCGCTGCCAATATTTACCTTTGATGAGGAAGCCAATCTGAATGCCACCCTGAGCAATGCCGGCCTCCACACGGCCCTGCTGGTGACCTCCGAGCTGCCCACCGAGCTGCAGGACGCCATCGTCAACGAGCAGTACTTCAAGTTTCGCCACCTGATCCTGATCTCCAATCTCAACTGGGTGGGTAGTGTGGGCATCAACCCGCATGATCTGGAAGGTTTCCTGGGGTTGGAGGTGCGCCAAAATTTATTGAACGACTG
>MGNS01000003.1:0-2558 GCA_001795165.1 Chloroflexi bacterium RBG_16_57_11 | reverse complement strand
TGGCATTACCGTTCCTGTTGCTGATTGCCTTGCTGATCCGGCTCGATTCCCCTGGCAAGGTGCTCTACGGTCATTCTCGCATCGGGCGCGGCGGACATCCCATCACCGTATGGAAATTCCGCACCATGGTAGCGGACGCCGACCAGATCCTGGGGGAATATCTGGACCAAAATCCCGGCTGCCTGTCTGAGTGGAAGGCCAATCATAAAATCAAATCTGATCCACGCATCACTCGCTTTGGAAAATTCCTGCGAAAATTCAGCCTGGACGAGCTGCCGCAGCTTTGGAACGTGCTCAAGGGGGAAATGAGCCTGGTCGGCCCGCGGCCGATCGTAACCAGCGAGATCCAATATTACCAGCAAGGTTTTGATTTGTACAAGCGCGTGCGACCGGGTTTGACAGGCATGTGGCAGGTTTCAGGCCGCACCGATGTGACCTATGATGAGCGCGTTCGCCTGGACGAATACTACGTGCGCAACTGGTCGCTGTGGCTGGACATTTATATTATCGTGCGCACGGTGCTGGTCGTTTTGCAGGGCAAAGGGGCTTATTAGCGAATTTCCATGAACCAGCGTATCATAAGCTACACCAGCGCACTGCTCCTGCTGCTGTTGATTTCGCTCACCTGGCAGAACGTGCAGCCCAGGGCGCAGCTCCTGGCGCTCGGGATGGTGGCGGTGGGAGGTGGAGCCTGGCTGATCGCCCGGTTGCGCTCGTCGCAGCCCGTGGCTACCCCCAGGTTGGCTTTGCCCTTTGCTCTCTTCGTCGCATGGCAGGCTATGTTGATCAAGGCCGCGCCGCTTCCGGCCTACAGCCTGCACAGCGTGGTGGCAAGCCTGCTTGCATTGTTGGGTTTTTTATTTATGGTCGATGCCACGCGTGGCGAGGGTGAGAAAGCCTCCTGGGAGCTGATCTTCTTGCTGATTGGATTCATCCTGATCTGCCTGGACCTGGCCTATATGCTGGACTGGTACCGGAGGTGGACAGAAATCTCCGGCGAGCTCTTTTCACCGCCACCTTTCAGCCTGCGTGCGCCCGGCTTGTTGCTGGGGCATCCGAACTTCTTCGCAGCCTATCTCAACTTGTTCGCGCCGCTGGTCCTGGTGCGCCTCGCCCAGGCGCGCAAAGCCCAGCGCTTGCCCTGGCTGATATTCCTGGCAGTGTTGTTGATGATGCTGTTCTTCACTTCATCGCGAAGCGCCTGGCTGGCGTCGGCGATCAGCCTGGGGGTGACTACGGGCTTTCTTTTTATTCCCTCCTGGCTGAGAGGCAGGGATCAGGGGATCTCCAGGAAATTGGAAAAACGACACCTGCTTGTGATTGGGGCGGCTCTGGCGCTGATCCTGATATTTTGGCCCGTCCTGAGGCGCCAGGTGCAGTCCGCGGCGCATGGAACCATCGCCGAGAGGGCAACCATCTGGGCTTATGGCCTCGAGCAAATTTCCGCCTCGCCCATCTGGGGGAACGGACCTGGCTCTACGCCATTTCTCTTCGCCTTGCGCAGCGAAGAGGTGAGCGGCGATGAGGTGTATCACGGACACAATATCTGGCTACAAATTTCGATGACCACCGGTTTGGTGGGACTCGCCATCGTCATCTGGATGGCGGTCGAAATCATCAAGACCTTTGGCCGCGCCTGGCGCAACACGCACGCCGGATCGCCGGGGCGTGCTTCCCTGGCCGCTTACGCCGGTGTTGGGGCCGGGCTGGCCGTCCACAGCCTGCTGGATTATGTGTTCGATCCACTCATCTTCAGCATGGGTGTGATGTTCATCCTGGCCTGCACGTACCACGATGCGCCAGGACAGGCCTTCTTCACTGCCGGGCGCAGATGGTCCGCGTTAGCAGCCGGGGCCTTGATCCTGGCCTGCCTGGGCGGAATGCTAATCTGGACTGCCGGAGCGGCCCAGTTTTGGGAAGGCTGGACCGATGCCTGGCGCGGCGAGCGCCAGGCGGCGCAGGAGAGCATTTGCCGGGCGGCGCAGGCCAACCCTGGAAAGACCTATTATGGCTTTCAATGCAGCCTGGCTATGGCGAACCTGGCCTTCGAAACCAATGACCTGCAAGTTTTACAGGCTGCAACCGAGCTTCATAAGAGCACGCTCGAGAGAGATCCTTATTGGTACCTGCATTGGGTGAACCTGGCGTCATACGAGTGGCAGCTGGGCAACCATGAGGAGGCCGTGAGCCAAATGCGCAAAGCCACAGAGATGGCCCCGCGCGTGGCCTGGACCTGGTTGAACCTCGGCTGGATGGAAGAGCAACTGGGAAGAGGTGACCCAGCAGCCATTCATTATCGCAAAGCTGTGTGCTTATCTCCGTGGTATCGAGAAAGCCCGTTATTTGAGGGTACCGGCCTGCGCAGGCAGGCTCTGCAAGCGGATTGCTCGGCGGGAGGTAACACACTGTCGAGCGCTCCAGTGGGGGGATATAGCTGGAGCGGATGGTCGGCCTTGAAATCCGGCGAGGTCGAAACGGCGGTACAAGCCTTCGAGCGCGCCATCCAGGCTGATCCGCGCGATCCATTACCTTACGCTCTACTGGGACTGGCTCACCAG
>MGNS01000002.1:53205-53449 GCA_001795165.1 Chloroflexi bacterium RBG_16_57_11 | reverse complement strand
CTGGTGATTACCCTGGTCGAGCAGGGTATCTCTTCGATCAGCATCCCTCAAGGCCAGCAGATCGGGATTTTCGATTCGAAAGTACCGACATCAAAATAACGATGTTAAGAAAGGATTGAAAGCAATGAAAGCAATTTTGTTTAATCCCTGTGCCAGGCTCTTCTGGCGTATCATACTGGCAGCAGCCCTCTTGCTCGCCTTTATCCCCCCGCGGTCCCCGACGAAAGCTCAGTCGCCGTCCGGA
>MGNS01000002.1:43810-53182 GCA_001795165.1 Chloroflexi bacterium RBG_16_57_11 | reverse complement strand
GGCGTGGCGCAACGATGAAATCTTCATGGCTACACCGCCATTAGCCGCCTCGCCACACAATACGGAGTACGTGATGGGAGAGACGGATATCAACCTGTCTCCAATCAGCATAATCGACCAATCTGTCCCTTCGTCGCCAGAGCCGGAGGTTGCAACCGCCTCCGGTCATATTCTCACGCCCTATCGCGATTCGGTTGCGCTGGCCTCTGCGAATTCTAATAACTTGAAGATTCGCTTCTTCGAACCATCGACTGGCTCAATCAAGGAATATTCCGATATGTGGCCTGCCACGCAGGGTTGTTCCAGTTTCATGGACCTCACCACCGGGGACCTGGATGACCACCAGGATGAGAACGGCGCCTATCATGATGAGCTGATCGTTGCCTACGCGGTGAACAGCGTTGACCGGCGCCTGCCCGTGAAGATCGCCGTATTGGATTTTACCGACGCCAGCGAGGCTGCCCCACAGCCAGAAGCCACCACAACCATCCTGGCCGCCGGAAAAATTGACGTAACCGGCATCCTATACCCTGGTTACAACACGGAATGGGAGTGTGCCGATAACGCTCTGGGAGTGGCTGCCGGCGACTTTGATGCAGACGGGATCGACGAAATCGCCGTGGCATACCAGATGGACCGGTATGTCTACCAGGTCGATATCTTTCGCTATGCCACGAACATCGATGGCAGCGGTAATGTTACCCATACCCTGCAGCTTTTTGACAGCTACCAATCAGACACCCCGCATGGGAGCGCAGGCTATGCACAGATCGCCAGATTTGTCTCCCTGGATATCGCCGCCGCCAACTTCGATGGGGAGGGCCGGGAGGAGGAAGTGGTCATCTCCACCAGCGGCCGTCTTTTCCAGGAGGAGTGGGGGGGTTTGAATTAGAGCGGGGCTGGGTGCTGATGTTCGATGCCTTGCGTTTCTACGCCAAGGGCATCTATCATCCCGCAGGCCAGTTCATGGACGAACATTCCGACGTCGATCTCCCCTCACCGATTCGGCTCCAAATCGCAGCCGGGGTGTTCGGCGATGAAGGGATACCGCTTGAATACCAGAATCTGGCCAAGCAGCAACTGGCCTTCGCCTATTCTCGATTTGATAGTAGGGTCGAAGTAGGCAGGATTGAGTTTAGTGGTAGCGGTTACATGGGTCGGGAGACAGAACTTCTAACCACGGGTTATTACCAGGCACAATCTTATTCATTTCCCTATTCCCCCACCACCAAGCAATATGATATTGCCCCCCGAGGGGAGCGTTTCTGGCTGGCGGCTGGCGGGTTCAGGGGCGCGCGCACGAGTTACGATTTTCAATGGGACATCGCCCTGACCACCTGGACGGGCCAGGAATACGCATTGTTTGTGTTCAAGCCTTTTGCATGGTGGCGGGATTATTCCCCCTATTGGGAGACGCCCAGCCTGGCCAAGAATTGGAGCGTGGCAGCCCAAGATGAGACGACATCTAGCTCTCCTAGCCGGTCACCGGTGATCGCCAGCGACCCGGATGGGGATACCCTGTACCTGGGACCGCCGGTGAAACTGCTGATGGAGAAGGTGAAAAACTACAAATATATCCTGCAGGAGCCGCCCAAGCATGCTTACTGGGATAAGACCGAAAATCAGGTCGAGACCATCAGCCGCTGGGATGACTTCTATGTAGAATTGAAGGAAGGTGGTACAGCCGATTTTAGCAGCAGCACCAAAAAATCGTCAGACTATTCCGTGGGGGTGACCGGCGAGCTTTCTATCGGAGTCGCCATGAAGTTCGGCAGACCATTACGAAAGAAAGAAGCCGGCGTCGATTTCTCGGGGACGATCGGGTACGATTGGTCTGGTCATGAAGAGACTTACAATCAGGGCTATACCGAATACGGTTGGGATTTCAGCCGGGCGACCAAACGCGATGACGTCATCGTGGCCGAAGTTTATAGCTATGAAGTCTGGCGTTACCCGGTCTATGGGTATCAGGAGTTAGACGCGGACGGCAATCCGATGTATGGCTTCCTGGACATTTTCAAGCCATCAACAGTGAAGACAAGAACGGAGAGCGGCGCGGCGAGCAGTTTTGACGGATGGGAGCCGGTTTGGGAAAACGGGAATATCCTCTCCTATCCGCAGGATAACGCACAATTCTACGACCCATCGGACCTGGGCTCTTTCTGGATCCCTTGCGTCCCGAGCGAATCCGATCTCGCCTGTAAACAGGTCAACGATGATCCGGTGGAATATCAGAAAGAAATCCATCAGGCTATGGCCTGGGGAATCCTTGGCAGTGATTCCACCGCTATCGGCGGGAAAATTGAACTGGAAGAGAGTGAAGGATCGGGGGTGGAACAAACCTATTCCGAAACCCTGTCCGGAAACGCGGATGTCAAGGGATATTACTCTGGTAAAGTCCTCAACGCAACTGTGGGAATTGGGTTCGATGGCAATTCGAGCTGGAGCGAGGCCAGCACGGCCGAAAACACAACCACGACTTCGCGCAGCCTGTTCCTGACCGCCGACGCCCCGAACCAAACTCAAGAAGCATATATGTATGCTCCGCTACTGTACGTCACGCAGGATGGCGCGCTGAAGCTGACTTTCGCCGTTAATGCGCTCGGCTCCGCGGTGGGCAAGGATTTTTGGATTCGTCTGTACGGCGATAAGTATGGAGAACCTGGAAGAGCCGATCCGGCGCTAAACCTTCCCTACCGCTTCAAAGCAACTTTCAGCACTAACCAGGTCCAGAACGGCTGGGAGCCCGAAACAGATGACATATTCCGCTACCACATCCGCGGCTTTTTCATTACCGAGCCGGAAGAAGATCCCGACGTGGGTGGTTACCCAATCCTGACGCACGCGCCGGTTGCAGGACAGGAAGCCCGATTACAGGTGCGTGTCAATAATTACTCTCTGTCGGTTCTCAATGGTTTTGTGCCAGACTTGAAAGTTCGTTTCTATGCTACCGCAATAGACCCTATCGACAGGCATGAAATAACCCAGGAAATTGGCACAGTAAGGCTAGAAAATTTGAACATACTCGAACCACAAATCGCCAGCATCAAATGGACGCCGCAGGCGGTTGGTCTGCCCGGCGCCACTCAAACCTGGCGGGTACACGTCCAGTTGGATCCGGAAAACGGTATCGATGAGATCTACGACTCGGACGACCCGGCCACGTACTGTCCACACGAGACATGTACAGAAGACGAGCTCATAGATCCGGGCCAGAACAACTACGGTTTCCGGGAGGTAGGGGTCGTGAATCCGGTAATCGGCGGCCCGATTGTGGACCAGCCCAGAGACATCCAGCTCAAAGGCGATGCGCTGATGGCGCTCAACCCGCGCGGCAAGCTGGTCGGCGGCACCACGCAGGCGTACTTTGGCAAGCGCTTACCCATCCGCATCCAGGCGCTCAGCGATAAGACCGGCATCCACTACAGCGAAGTCCTGCTGTACGACGGAGACCCGGCAAATGGCGGCGTGCTGATCGGATCGCGTAGAGTCCTTCCCGGCATCCTTCGGTCGACCGGCAATGTAGTCTGGATGTTTTGGATCCCGGAAAAGCTTGGTCCACACACCCTGTACGCCGTGCTGGACGAACCGGGTGACGACCTGCAACCCGGCAATAATATCGCCAGGCTAAAAGTGGTGGTGATCAAGCCGCCAAAAGGTTCAAGATAGGAACTGTCTTTGGAACACAACAATTGATTGTGTTTGATTCTTAGTTGTGAGATTTGTCGAGGCAAAGCCTCGACAAATCTCACCCGGGCAAAATCAAAATCATCGCCAAAAATAAGTAGTACAAGATGGTTTTTGGAAACCCTCAAGCCGGTTGAGCATAGTATGTCTGGTAACGGCACACATCCCGTAGGTTGCAGTAATCGCACGTACGGCCGACCATATCCAGGTTGGGGCCAACGCCGACCACCATGGTCAACGATTTGCGCGGTTGCATGACGTAGCTATCGCTCAGGCGGACTTGCAACGGTTCATCCTGTAGCAAGTGGAATATCTGCGGCTGGCCTTGCTCCACCGTCCAGTCCACCATCCCCGGGCTGAGCGGGATGGAGCTTTTCCAGCCTTGCTCCTGCGCCAGGTCTTCGAGCCGCCGGCAGGCGGCGTTCGCCAGGGCTTCCACCGCCGCCGAGCCGACGCCATCCAGCGCCAGGCTGTACACCGCGCTGGTGCTCCACACCTCCTCGGCGTAACGCTCCAGCGAGTCGCCGATCGAGCACAGCAAGACGTGCACCAGGCGCGCCTGGGCCAGGTGATGGGCGATCAGCTTTCCGCTAAGCTGACCGCCACCAGCGAAGATCAGGCGCTCGTGCCGCACCTCCTGCATTGGGAAGGTTTTGAAGATGACGTTCGGTTCGACCAGTGGCAACCCTTCCTGGATGGCTTGCTCGGCCAGGTTTGCCAGGGCAGGGCGACGCAGGCGTAAAATCGCCGGGTCCGCCCCCTGGCCGCGCAACACCGCGTCGGCGTCGATGTGCAACTCAAGATTTTCCAGAACCGGCATCCGCGATCAATCCTAGCTTGACCATCTTGCGATAATTGGCGATATAGCGCCCAGCGTAAACGTCGCGTCCGAGCAGCAGGTCGGACGCCCGGATGGTGGCGGTGAGTTTTTCGGGATTAGTGATCACGCAGCTCGCCCCGGCACCCGCCGCCAGGGCCAGAAAGGCCTGGTTGACCGTGTGACGGTCGGGCAGGCCGAAAGATACGTTGCTGGCGCCCAGATTGATGTTCACGCCAAACTCTTTGCGCACCAGCTCGATGGTGGTCAGCGTGATCAGGCCGGCTTTTTGGTCAGCGCCGACCGTCATCACCAGGGGATCGATCACCACGTCTTCCACAGGTATGCCGATTCTGGCGGCCCTTTCCAGGATCTTCCCGGCGACGCTCAA
This sequence comes from Chloroflexi bacterium RBG_16_57_11, assembly GCA_001795165.1. GTDB lineage: Bacteria > Chloroflexota > Anaerolineae > Anaerolineales > UBA4823 > RBG-16-57-11. Next base: position 48,287 of record MGNS01000002.1, on the reverse strand, counting down.
GCGCAACTCCGGGTCATTGGGAATGCCATCATCGTCCATCGTCAGGCCAATCACCGCTGCACCGTATTCTTTGACGATTGGCATCACCGCATTCAAGGACGCTTCTTCGCCGTTCACCGAGTTGACCAGCGGCTTGCCCGGCATGACCCTGAGCGCGGCGATGAGCGCTTCCCGGTTGGATGAATCCAGGCAGATCGGCACATCGAAGTTTTCGCTGACCGCCAGGGCCACTTTGGGCAGTACTTCCACTTCATCAACACCCGGCGCGCCGACGTTTACATCCAGGATATCCGCGCCTGCCTCGATCTGGCTTTTCGCCAGCTCAAAAATGTAGCTCATATCGCCCGAGAGCAGGCAGGCGGTCAGCTTTTTCCGCCGGGTGGGGTTGATGCTCTCGCCGATGATCGCCAACGGGCCGGCGGTGTTGATTGTAACTTCTTTTGATTTGCTCTTCAAGACTGTGTGCATGGTGACCTCGCAGAAAGGCAGCCAGGTGGGCCGGTCCCGCCTGGCTGTGTCCATGAGAAATTAATCGTAAGGCCCCTGGGTGAAGCTCAAGCCAAGCTTGCTCAAGGTGTCTTTCGCCTGGCGATAGCAGTCCTGCCATTCTTGCTTCGGGGTGATCGTTTTCAGATCATACAGCTCGTTGAAGGGCTTGCCGAGCTTGGGGTCCTTGAAGGTATCTTTATACAGCGGGAGCAGCTTCAGAGCGATCTCATTGGCTTTTTCCCGGGTGATGCCACTGCGTGTAGCCGCAATAGCCACTTCACCCTGGAAGCCGGCTTCCAGCCCGGTGTGATGGTCGACGATGTTGCCGCCCGTGCTGCCCACACCATGCTGCTGGTAGCCGCACACCGACCCGATGATCGCATGGCCTGCCACCTCGTATAAGTTCTCCAGCGTGCCTGCACCGTTGACATTGAACGGGTCGTCGGTCCACACGATATGCGAGTTGCGCGCCATCGCCTGGCCGGCCATTGCCAGCACGTACATCCCCCAGGGATCGGAATTGTTGGTCCATTTGATGTGGGTGATGCTCAGGTAATGGTAAGTGGCGAAGTAGCATACTACTCCCATCAGCGTCTCGGCGACCGATACCACGGCCACCCCCGCCGGCCCTCCACCGATCCCGCCGGTCAGCGGGGTCATCAGGTTAATAATATGTGAGCCGTATTCAAGCAGGTGCGGCACGCGAATGAGCTGGTCGTCATTGGTCTTCAGCTCGCACATCTGCGCCACCAGGCGCCCGTCGCACGGGCGCAGCAAGTTGACCGGCTCGCTGGCTGCCATCTTGCCGATGGCGGTCATCCCGGTGGCGCAGTCGCCGATGTGCATGCCGGGCTTGCCCACCCGGCGGATTGCCTCGCGGGCCGTGGCCGAGTCGCGCTGCACCGCTTTCACTTCCATCAGGCTGCCGGCCATGATGTCATAACCGTTGTAGGTGAGCGTCGCGCCCGACTCGATGGCCTGAACATAGGGCTCCTGGGCATAGCTGATCATCAGCGGCAGGTAATAGGTCTCGCTGCAAGGCTGCCCCGCCGGCCCGGTCAGGTTGAGCGGTGGATTGGGGTCTTCGATGCCGCGATGCCGGGCGATGACCATATCCCGGCCTTCGCCCAGGTATAGCGTGTCCGGCGCCTGGCGCAGTGCGTCCAGGATTTCCGCCCGGCTGAATTTGATCACCCGCTGCGTGTCCAGATGGTAGCAACCGATATCTTCCAGGAGCTGCAGACCGGCCTGGAACACCCGGTCGGCCAGGTCGTCGTCCGCCGGGACGACCAGGTTCGGGTCAAATTTGATGTTGTATTCATTCAGCAGCTCATTGGTGCGCTTGGCCAGCATCAAATCGAACTCGACCTCGCGCATGAACGGGCCGGTGCGTGAGCGCTGGTGGATCTCAAGAAGACGGTCATTGGCGTACATGGCTAAGCTCCTCTCTTTTTAGCCATCAGGGATTTGGCCAGCTCGACGGCGCCGCTGCCGGTCTCTGAAAAGCCATCTGCGGCGATCTCGTCGGCGTACTCCTGGGTGATCGAGCCACCGCCGACGATATATAAGAATTGGTTCCTCACTCCCCTGTCATGCAGCAAAATCGCCACATCACGGGCGCCGGCGCGCGTGATGCTCATCAACGCCGATGCTGCGATGATGTCGGCGTGGCTGGTCTCGGCCGCTTCCAGGAAACGGGCGGCGGGCACATCTTTGCCTAGGTCGATCACCTTAAAGCCCTGTGCTTTGAGCAGGCTGGCGACGATATTCTTGCCGATGTCGTGGATGTCGCCCTTCACCGTGCCGATCACCACGGTGCCTTCGGCCTGCATCTGGCTGCCGCTTTTCAGGATCGCTTGCTCGATCAGATCGGTGCAGGCGTTGCCCGCCTCGCCAGCGGCCATCAGCTCGGGCAGGAAGATGTCCAGATCTTCGAAGCGACGGCCTACCTCGGTGAGAGCCGGCACAATCACTTCTTGGACCAGCGCCACCGGCGCGATGCCCTGCGCCAGGGCTTCCTGTGTGGCGGCTACAGCGGCGTCCTTATCCCCCTGGGTGAGGGCGCTGCCGAGCTTTTGTGCGATTTCAGTTGGTATCATTTCACAGCTCCTTGATTTGTTTTGAAACGACAGGCTGGTTATGAAATTTGATTAACTGACCGAACTAATTATAGTATATAAAAATGGTCTCCGTTTGTCAAGAGACGCCAGGACCAGTTTGGTTTTATTTCGATTTTTTAACTTGACTTCTGTCGCAGATTGGCTATACTTTATATTGTAAGATGGCAGCCATCTGTCATTATAATCGATTTATCACCGAGGTGCAATATGAGCTCTGTGCTGATCCAAAATGGCTACCTGCTGACCATGAACGCCCAGGACGAGCGCTTTTTTGGAGACGTGCTGATTCAGGATAACCGCATCGCCCAGGTCGCTCCACACATCGACCAACCCGCCGAAAAAGTTATCGATGCCTCCGGCCAGCTCATCTTGCCCGGTTTTGTCCAATCGCACATCCACCTGTGCCAGAGCCTTTTCCGCTCCCAGGCCGACGATGTCTCCTTGCTGCCCTGGCTGGACACCATCACCACCTGGGAGTCGAAATACACCCCCGAGATGCTGTACGCTTCGGCCCGTCTTGGCCTGGCGGAGATGATCAAGGCCGGCGCCACCGCCGTGATCGACATGGGCACTTTGCACTACCAGGACAGCGTCTTCCAGGCGATCGCCGAATCGGGCATCCGGGCGCAGGCCGGCAAAGCGATGATGGACCTGACCGAGAACCTGCCCCCTGCGCTGCGCGAGACCACCGAGCAATCACTGAGCGAAAGCATGGACCTGTTGCAACGCTGGCACGGCAAGGCTAACGGACGTATCCGCTACGGCTTCGCCCCGCGCTGGCAGTTATGGAATACCGAAGCCCTGCTGAAAGAAATCAAGCAGGAAGCGGATTGTCATGGCGCCGGCATCCACGGGCATGCCGGCGAGGCGCAGAGCGAGGTTCCATTGATGCTGACTCAGCGCGGGCGGCGCAACCTGAAATACCTGGAGCACATCGGTGTGGTTGGGCCGAACGTGCAGATGGCGCATTGCATCTGGCTGGACGACGACGAGCTGGCGGTGCTCGAAGAGACTGGCACGCACGTGCTGCATTGTCCGTGCTGCAACACCAAGCTCGGCTCGGGCATCGCACGCATCCCGGAGATGTTGGCACGCGGGATCAACGTCGCCCTTGGCTCCGACGGCGCGCCGAGCAACAACAACCTGGATATGTTCATTGAGATGCGCCTGGCTTCGCTGGTGCAAAGCTACCGGCTGGGTCCGGGGGCGCTGCCCGCTCACAAGATCGTGCGCATGGCCACGCAGGGCGGCGCGCGGGCGCTGGGCCTGGGCGACCAGCTTGGCTCGCTGGAAGCAGGTAAGAAGGCCGACCTGATCATCCTCGATGACGGGGGCCTGTACGCTGCCCCGATGGTGGATTTTGCCCAGGATGACCCGTTCAAGCGTCTGGTTTCGTGTTACCAGTCGGCCTGCGTGCAGACCAGCCTGATCGATGGACGAATTGTGATGGAAAACCGTCGCCTGTTGAGCATGGATGAAGAGCAGGTGCTGGAAGACGCTCGCAAAGCGTGGAAGGCGATCTTAAAAGGGTAAATCGATGGAAACGATCAAACGCCAGCCGTCGCTTTCGTCACAGGTGCTGGACCTGCTGATGGATAAAATCCGCAGCGGGGCCTACCAACCGGGTAGCTTGCTGCCCCCAGAAAATGAGCTGGCTGCAGAGTTCAAAGTCAGCCGGTCGACCATCCGCAGCGCCTTTGACCGCCTGGAAGCCCGCGGGTTGATCGTGCGCCGCCAGGGGATCGGCACCTTTGTGCGCCACATCTCCAGCATCTCCAACACGCTCAACCAGTTCCTGGATTTCTTCGACCTGATCACCCAGAACGGCTACCGGCCGGGCTTCATTCAGCTTAACGCTGCCATCAGCG
>MGNS01000002.1:40982-43761 GCA_001795165.1 Chloroflexi bacterium RBG_16_57_11 | reverse complement strand
GCAGGTGGAAAAAGTGTTCCTGGCGGATGATAATCCGATCATCTATTGCCTCAACCACATTCCTAAGTGGGTCTTCGAGCCAGTTCTGTCTGCTGACCAGGCCGTTCAGCCCGGAGCGACCGAGCCGTTTCTGGAATTTTTCGAGCAAACCTGCGGCCAGCCGATCGCTTATTACATTTCCACGGTGCGATCGGATGTGCTGCGCAACTGCTGCCCGCCCAAAATTTTTTCCAAGATCGACGCGCTCACCTCGATGTTGGTGATCGACAACGTCGGCTTCAACCATGACGATCGCCCCATCCACGAATCGATCGAATATCACCCCGGCAACCAGATGGATTTCAAACTGATCCGCTCCCGCTAAACCCCACCTTGGAGAAATACACGATGCACACCAACCGGCACATCGAAATCGTCCACCGTTCTGAAAATGGACCTTACATGAAGGAAGCAGATTTTGAGCGCCTGGTCGTGCAACGCGTCCAGGAGCTGGTGCGCCGGTATGAGCTGAGGTTCGATCGCCGGATACCCATCCCAGCCGACCATGACCTGGCCGACCGGGTTTACCAGGCAGGACTGGAATTGTTCGTCGACCTGGGGGCCTATAACATGAGCACCCAGCGGCGCATCCTGTTCACCCGCCTCGAAGTCGAGGAAGCGGTCGCAGCCGCGCCCGCGGCGGTGACCCTCGGCGCCGGCAAGGACGCCGTGGTAATGCGCGCCCGCGGGAGCAATAACGACGTGCCCTGCGTGGTGCACAGCGGGCCTACCGGGACACCGTGCAGCGAGCGCAATCACCCGCTGATCCTGCAAAGCTGCGCCCAGGAGCCGCTGATCGATTGCCTGGGTGCCGGCTCGGTTTCAACCTACATGGGCGCGCCGATCACACCGGGCTCGCCGCTGGAAATACTGGGCGTCCAGCGCGACGCCTGCGTTGCCCGCGAAGCCACACGCCGCGCCGGACGGCCCGGCATGCATATCAACGACGTGGCCTCGCCGCTTACCTGCGCCGGAAAAATGGCCAGCCTGCACCCGGAGTGGGGCCTGCGGCCCAGCGACGGCCTGCTGGTCTCTCAGATGGTCGAGCTTAAAACCAATTACGACCAGCTCTCGCGCGCCGCCCACCTGCAAAGTAACGGCATCCACATCGTGGATTTGATGACCCCGTTAGTGGGTGGTCTGGGCGGCGGCGCTCCAGGGACTGCGGTCATAACCGTCGCCTGCCATTTGCTGGGCGTCCTGCTGTATGCGCCGTCCTACCACATCCATGGGCACATGCACCTGCTGGAGAGCACCAGCACCGACCGCATGGGCCTGTGGATTTACGCCATGTCGGGCCTGGCGCTGGCACGCAACACGCCCATCCTGACCACCAGCGCCATTTACACCCAGGCTGGTCTGGGCACCGAGCAAGTCTTGTGGGAGATCGCCGCTGGTGCGTTGGCGGCTACGGTTGGCGGCATGCACCATAACGGCGTGGGGTCGACCGGCGGCGCCAGCCAGGACCACACCAGCGGCCTGGAGCAGCGCTTCTTCGCCCAGGTAGCGCATGCCAGCCTCGGCTTATCGCTTCAGGATGTTAACGAGATGGCGCTGCGGCTGCTCGAGCGCTACGAAGCCACCCACATGCAGGGCGCGCCCGGTGGGAAGCCCTTCGCTGAGATCTACGACACCGATTCGCTCGAGCCCACCGATGAATGGCTGGGGCACTACTCCAAAGTGTGCCAGGAATTGCAAGCCATGGGCCTGGACGTGGAAAACGGCTGGAAGGCGGCGCTTCTGAAGCGCCTCAACTACGTCTGATCCGTTCCACTTCCGTACAGCACCTTAATAATTGAATAGTCTCACTCTTTTGAATGTAACAAACGCCACACCCGCTCCTGGGTCATCGGCACCTGGTTGCACCAGGCGCCGGACGCATCGTGCAGCGCCTCGAAGATGGCTGGGGCGATCGCCAGCAAGGGCATCTCGCCCATGCCGACCGCACCCCACGGGCCGCGTGGCGAGGGATACTCTAAGATGATCGCCTTGAGCTCTGCTGGAACATTTAACACCGTGGGGATCAGGTAGGTGCTCAATTCGGTGCTGAGCATCCGCCCCTCCTGGACGACGAAATCTTCCAGCGTGGCCCAACCCAGCCCCTGGACTGCTCCGCCCTGCACCTGACCGGTCACCGATTGTGGGTGGATCGCCTTGCCCACCTCGTGTGCCGAGATGATCCGCTCGACGGTAATGCGCCCGGTCTGGCTTTCCACCTCGATCTCCACCGCCTGGGCGACGTAGCCCAGCGCCACTGTGGCGCCCTGCTGCTCGTTCAGCGAGGCAAAGTCGTACGTTTCTGGCGCTTGGTAAGTGTAGGTAGCCAGGGCTGGCCGGTCCTCGTTTTTCCAGGCTGTCAGGGCGGCCTGGGCTGCGCCGATGATTGCATTCCCGGCCATCATCGTCACCCGCGAGGCTGAAGACGGCCCGACAGTAACCAGGGAGGCCTCGTCTTCACAAACCAGGCGCACCCGCTCGAGGGGCAAGCCGAGCGCCTGGGCTGCCATCTGGCGGATCGCCGTGTGCGCGCCCTGTCCCAGGTCGGCAACTGTTGTGTATAGGATCGCCGCATCAATCTCAGTTGTGCCATGCAGCTCGATCGTGACGCTGGCTTCCTCCGGATAGCCCAAGGAGTAGCCAATCGGCTTCCAGCCAACCGCAATGCCCACGCCGCGCAGCTTGTTCCCCGACGACCGGCGGGCCGGGCGTCGCCAGCCGCTGGCTGATTCTACCCATCCGG
>MGNS01000002.1:21349-40974 GCA_001795165.1 Chloroflexi bacterium RBG_16_57_11 | reverse complement strand
GCAGCGGCTTCCAGTGTCTCTCGGGCGCTCACGCCGGGCGGCAGCCGGCCATTGGTTGCCGTGTGCGACCCTTCGGCGACCAGGTTGTACAGGCGCAGCTCCACCGGGTCGAGACCCAGCGCCGCTGACAGTCGGGCGATGTGCGCCTCGGCAGCGAAGACCGCCTGCGGTGCGCCAAAGCCGCGGAAGGCACCGCTGACCGGGTTGTTGGTGTACACCGCCCGCGCCTCCACCCGCACGTTGGGGACGACATACGGTCCGCTGCACATCTGCACCGTGGTGCTGAGCACCGAAGCGCTGGTCGAGGCGTATGCCCCGGCGTCGGCGACGATCTCGATCTCCTGAGCGACCAGCTTACCCTGGCGGGTAGCGCCCCAGCGATGGCGGATGTGCATCGGGTGGCGCTTGGGATGACCGATGGTGGTTTCCTCCCGGGTCCATACGGCTTTTACCGGGCGGCGTAGCTTCCAGGCCGCCAGGGCCAGGCAAACCTGCAGGTTGAGATCTTCCCGGCCGCCAAACGCTCCGCCGATGTGGGCATAACGCACCCGCACCTGCTCCTCTGGCAGGTTCAGGCAGGTGGCGATCTGGCGCCGGTCGTCATGCGCCCATTGTCCTGCGCTGTGCAAAACCAGCCGGTCATCCTCGTCGATCCAGGCCAGCCCGGCGTCCGGTTGCAGGTAGGTGTGTTCCTGGGTGCCGGTGTGGTAGCTCTCTTCGAGGATGAAATCGGCCTGGGCGAAGCCAGCGGATAAATCCCCGCACTCAACATAATAGTCAACTAAAACGTTATCGGGTTTTTCCGCATGCAGTATGGGGGCGCCGGGTACCAAGGCAGCGGACGGGCTATCCAGCACCGGCAGGTCCTGGTACTCCACCCGCACCCGGTTGGCAGCCTGCGCCGCCAGCGCCTCGCTTTCGGCCACCACCAGCGCTACCCGGTCGCCGCAATAACGCACCCGGTCGGCGCACAGCACCGGCTGGTCGGGGATCTCGATGCCATAGCGGTTGACCGGCACATCCTGTGCGGTCAAGACTGCCAGGACGCCGGGCATTGCCAGCGCCAGGCTCGCGTCGATGTGCAGGATACGGGCGTGCGGGCGGCGGGCGAACACTACCTTCAGATAAGCCTGGCCGTCTATGTGTAGATCGCCTGGAAAAAGCGCCCTGCCGATGGCTTTTTCCAGCGCCTCCAGCCGGGCGGGCGAGCGGCCGATTACCCAGTGTTCCAGGCCTGGTTTGTTCATGCGTCTTTGCCTTTATGGACCAGGTCGATCCCCAGGACGAGGCCGATCTTTTCCAGCGTGCCATCGGCGCTCCACGTACGGTCGTACGCGTACACCGTCTGCCAGCCCGAAAAATCGTGCGGCAGCATGCGCCAGGAGCAGTTGCAAGTAACTTTATACAGCAGTGCGTTGATGATTTCGCGCAGGTCGGTGGTGCGCGGCCGGCCACCTCCCTTCGCCGGGCCGAACAGCGAGGCGATTTGCAGCCACTGCGTCTCGCTCAGATCGCTCGGGTAGGGTTCCCGGTCAGAGCCGGCTTCCTGTTGTTCCTGCGAAACGGCATGTGTGGAACCACAGCTCAGCCAATTCATCATAACCTGGTTGACCGCCTCGAACGCTGTCTCTAAATCGATCTGCGGTTTATCTAGCAGATATTGCAGCGCAATCCCCTCCATCAGAGCGATGAACAGGTCGGGCGCCACTCCAGCACAATCCGGATCGAAATCGCCAGATTCGATCCCCTGGTCGATCGCCAGGTGAATATCCCGCCGCCAGGCAGCATACATGGACAGGATTTTATCGTGCACCTCGGGGTCCACCATAGCATGGCCCCAGAAATCCAGGAAGATTTCTTCCACCTGCGGAATCTCTACCAAAAGCTGCTGCTGCTGATCGGAGAACAGGCGGATTTTTCCCGCCGGGTCCAGGTCATGCGATATCAGTTGCTTCTGGCGCATCTCGAAGTATTTTTGCATCTCGTCCAATACAGCCAGGAACAGGCCGGTTTTGGACGGATAGTAATAATGCAGCGTTCCAAGGCTGATGCCGGCGCTACGGGCAATCTCGCGCATGCGCGTACCACTGACTTTCTTGCGGGCCAGTACCTGCTGGGCCGCACGCAGGATATTTTGCTGGGCGAGCAGCGTTTCTTGGGAAGGAGAGGAGTTCATTGTTTCCCTGACTATTTAAACAGACAGCGCGCTTTCTACTGGATGAAAATCACCTGGACTAATCGTAAACCGGGTCATATTGGTGTGGCAAGTGTCAAAAACCATCGAATTTTAAGGATAAATGTCACTTGACAGGCGATTTGACCGACACTAGGATGATGTCAGCTCTCGTTCATTTGACCGACACACATATTTTTTTGGGCTCTCCCGCTTCAAGCGGGGTTTCAATCTTTTGATCCTGGAGTGTGCCTATGCAGCATAGCTGGTTACCAGAAATCGTCAGGAGATCTGAACAGGGCCCATTCATGCGTGAGGCGGATTACGACCGGGCGCTCAGCCAGCGCGTGCGCCAGCTGGTCAAGACCTACTCCCTCAAGTTCGATCCCCAGGTGCTTGTCCCAGGTGATGATGAGATGGTCAGCCGGTTATTCCAGGCGGCGGTGGACCTGTTCGTCGACCTGGGCGCCTACAACCAGAGCACAGAGCGGCGCATCCTGTTTTCCCGCCGCGAAATCCTGGAAGCCGTTGCCGCCGCACCGAGCAAGGTGGTGCTGGGTACGGGTAAGGACGCGGTGGTCGAGCAGCACCGGGGCGTGGAAAGCAGCCTGCCCTGCCGCATGCACAGCGGCCCCACCGGCACACCGTGCAGCGAGCGCTACCATCCTCTAATCCTGCAAAGCTGTGCCCAGGAGCCGCTGGTGGACTGTCTCGGACATGGGTCAATTTCCTCCTACATGGGCCAGGCGATCATCCCCGGCTCTCCGCTGGAGATCCTGGCTGCCCGGACCGAGGCGGCTTCCGCCCGCCAGGCGGTGCGCAAGGCCGGACGCCCCGGCATGCACATCGAAGACAACGCTGTATCCTTGACCTGCGCCGGGAAAATGGCCAGCCTGGACCCCGCCTCCGGCTTGCGCCCATCGGATGGCCTGTTGATCGCCCAGATGCCTGAATTGCGCACGAATTACGACCAGCTCTCCCGTGTGGCGCACCTCAGCAGCGTTGGGATGCACATCGTCGATCTGATGACCCCGTTGATCGGCGGGCTGGGCGGCGGCGCGGAAGGCACCGCCATCATCACCGTCGCCAGCCATTTGCTCGGGGTGATCTGTTACAACGCCTCGTACCATTTCATGGGACATATGCACCTGATGCGAAGCAACAACACCGACCGCATGGGTTTATGGGTGCAGGCTATGGCCGGGCAGGCGCTGGCCAGCCATACCCCGATCATTTCGGTGAACGACCTGTACACGGTATCCGGCCTGGGGACCACTCAGGTGCTGTGGGAGGTGGCGGCCGGCGCGCTGATTGGCACGGTCTGCGGGCTGAACCAGCACGGTGTGGGCGCCACCGCCGGCAACGAGACCGATCACACCAGCGGCCTGGAGGCCCGCTTCCAGGCAGAAGTGGCGCACGCCGCCCTGGGGCTGAAGCGGGCTGAAGCAAACGAAATCGTCCTGGCGTGCCTTGGCCGCTACGAGCACACCCTCGCCACTCCTAATCTGGGCAAGCCCTTCCCCGAGCTTTACGACACTGATACGCTCGAGCCGGGCGAAGAATGGCTGGGGGTGTATCACCAGGTGCGAGATGAGCTGAAAACCTTGGGATTAGATCTTGATTCTGGCTGGAGGAATGCGAAGTATGACGGAACCTTCTGAACGATTGCGCAGTGAATTAAGCAAAGCCCTGCGCCAGGGCCTGGTGGAGGAAGCTAAAGACCTGACCCAGCAGGCGTTGAGCGCCGGAGAGGATCCGCTCGACCTGATCCAGAACGTGTTGGTGCCTACGCTGAGTGAGGTGGGGCGCCAGTTCCAGGCGTTCGAAATCTTCCTGCCCGAGCTGATGGCTGCCGGAGACGCGGCTCAGGCGGCAACCCACATCCTCGAAGCGGAGATCGTTGCTGCCGGAGGCCAGTCGGCCTCGCTGGGCACGATCGTGCTGGGCACCGTCCAGAACGACATCCACGATATCGGCAAGAATATCGTCAAGACCTTGCTCAGCTCACACGGCTTCAAGGTGATCGACATCGGTCGCGACGTCGCCCCGAGCAAATTCCTTGAAGCGGCAGAACGCGAAAAAGCCGACATCGTCGCTATGTCGGCCTTGATGACCACCACCCGCCCGGCGACGCGCAGCACCATCAACCTGTTCACCGAGGCTGGCGCACGACTCAACTATAAAATCATCCTCGGCGGCGGCTGCATCGACCAGGCCTGGGCGAACGAAATTGGCGCCGATGGCTATGCCGCGGATGCGGCCGGTGCAGTCGATCTGTGCAAGAAACTTGTCCAGAGGTGAGATGAAATGGATCCCAGATATACACAACTTGAGCAAGCCATCCGTACCGGTGATGTGGAGGCAGGCAAGGCCGAGGCCGTCCGCCTGGCTGAAAGTAGCCTCTCCCCTCTGGCGATCTTTCGTGAGTGCATCGAGCCCTGTCTGAAGAATATCGGCGACCAATTCAGCCGCCTGGAGATCTTCCTGCCGGAGATGATGGAAGCGGCCGAGGTGGTCAAAGCAGTGCAGGAGACCTTGCGACCCTACCTGAAGGCTGGCGAGGTCGCCCAGACCAGGAAAGGCCGCATCGTCTTATGCACCATCCAGGGAGATTTGCACGATATCGGAAAGAACATCGTCAAGGCAATGCTCGAGGTGAATGGTTTCGAGGTCAAAGACCTGGGTGTCAATGTCAACCCGGCGGAGGCCATCCGGGCCGCGAAAGAGTTCGAGGCTGACATCATCGCAATTTCGGCTTTGATGCTACCCTCGCTGCCTTATGTCAAGGATGCCATCGAGATGGTAAAAACGAATGAAGATTACCGCCGTCGGTATAAGATCATGGTAGGCGGCGGGCCGGTCAGCCGGGATTGGGCCAAGAAAGTCCAGGCGGATGGCTATGGCGACGACGCAGTAGAAGCGGTCAAACAGGCGACCAGCTTGATGGGGCTCTAGCACAGCCGGGAATAAAGGATAAACCGGGATGAAAAATACAACCCGACTCATGGATGTGATCCAGCGCAGCTTGACCGGCCCGCTAATGGAGGAAGATGTGTTCAACCGCCAGGTGACCCGGGGCATTCGGAGGGTGGTACGCGAATATCAAATCCAGGTCCATCCTGAAAACATCATCAACCAGGATGACGATCTGGCGGACCGTACCTGGCAGGCGGCCCTGGATTTTCTGGCCGCCTGTGGCGTGTATAACCAGTCTACCAGCAGGGTGATCCTGTATACCCTGGAAGAGCTGCTCAGCGCCCTTGCGGATGCCCCGGACCAGGTCTGGCTGGGGAGTGGTACCGACGCGGTGCTGGAGCGTTACCGCAGGGTCGAAGACCCCCTGGTGCCGATCAATATGGGCAGCTCGATCGGATCTCCGGTCCCTGAAGAGCTGTTTATCCCGCTGATGCAGAGTTATATCCAGGAGCCGCTGGTGGATGTAACCTGCCCCGCCAGTCTAATGACGGTTCACGGGCAGGAGATCCGCGTCGGCTCGCCACTCGAAATCCTGGCTGCCTGGGAAGAAGTGGATTTGATGCGCATCGCCTTGGCGCGGGCAGGCCGCCCCGGGATGGCCTGGACCGGGCTGATGCTAAGCATGAGCGACGCTGGCCAGCTTTCTGCCGTCAACCCCGCCGGCCTGAGATCCAGCGATATGCATACCTTCGGAATTGTCTCCGAGCTGAAGGCCAATTTTGAGATCCTGAACAAGCTCACCCACAGCATTCGTATGGGCGGGATCGTCGATCCTTATGCCAACCCGATCTATGGCGGGCTGGGTGGCGGCATCGACGGCCAGGCGGTGCTGATCACCGCTGCGATGATTGCCTTGAGCGTGGTGTTTATGGCCGCCTGCTGCGGCTCGTCCCCCACGCATCCCTTCAACTTTAATGACACCGGCAAAGAAGTCATGCAGGCCACCAGCCTGGCTTTTCAGGCCCTTGCACGGAACTCCCACCTGATGACCAACCTGACCATCACGCCGGTAGGTGGGCCAGGCACGAAGACTTTACTTTACGAAACTGCTGCCTTTACAATCATGAGCACGGTTTCGGGGATCAGCCGCTTGCTCGGCCCGCGCTCAGCCACCGGGGTGGTTCCGGCGCATTTCACCGGATTGGAAGCCCGCTTCAGCGGGGAAATCCTGCACGCAGCGGCTCGCCTGGATCGTGGGCGCGCCGAAGAGCTCGCCCAACGCGCCTATGCGTGTTATGTGGACCAGCTTGATCAAAAACCCTATGGCCTGCCCTTCCAGGAGGTCTATGATTTGGGGACCATACAGCCGACCAAAGCGTGGAAGCAGATGTTTGATGAAACGCTGGCTGAGCTGGCCCAATGGGGCCTGCACTTTGGATAACCGTTGGACAATTTGTAATAAAGAGTATATGTCGGAGAGAATAAATTGACCTGGAATCCATAATATGGAAATTTGTAAAGGAGGCGCAGCGAAAAAACCAAAGTTTGCCGACAGTTTTCCGGAAAACACTCGATCGTTCATTTTACTAAAGGAGGTTTTTACAATGAATACGAAAATCGCTTGGCGCATTATGGGGATCATCCTGGTCCTCTCGCTGGTCATCTCGTGCGCCGCGCCACCGACTCAGCCACCAGTTACAGAGCCGCCGGCTCAGCCAGCAGCTACAGAGCCGCCTTCTCAGCCTGCCCCTACCGAAGCACCGCTGGCCACAGAGCCACCGGCTGCTGCGGGACCGACCGAGCTGAATGCGGTGGTCATCACCTGCTGCAGCCTGGAAAGCCAGTGGGATGCCTCGTTCATCAAAGCCTTGGATAGGGTAAAGGCTGAAAAACCCCATGGGGTTACGATCAATTACGAAGTCACCGAAAACACCTGGGGTGATGACGCCATCAAAGTCGCCCGTAATTACCTGGATACAGCTCCGCGGGACATCGTCTGGTTGACCAGCACCTACTCTGACCAGGTCGAAAAGATGATGAACGATTACCCGGATACGATTTTTGTCGTTCATGGATCTGGAAACCGCGGGCTGGGGAAAAACCAGTATTGGGTGTATATGAGGGTCCATGAAGCGGCCTATCTGTTGGGCTTGATGGCCGGCAAGCTGACCAAGAACAATAAAGTGGGCTCAGCTGCAACCTTTGCCTATGACGATGTCAACGATGAATTGAACGCGTTCTTCCAGGGGGCCAAGGATGTCAATCCGGAGGTCAAGCAAACGGTTTCCTTCATCGAAAGCTGGTATGACCCGATCAAAGGCAACGAGGCCACCAATGCCCAGGCGGCTGCCGGGGTGGATTGGCTGTTACAGCTCGCCGATGGCTGGGAAGCCTGTACCACGAAGGACATCATGTGCTACGGCAACTTTGGCGACCAGAATCCATTGGCGCCTAATAATGTCCCGAACAGCACCTTAGCCCTGTGGGACCCCTCCATCAAGTGGATTATCGATGAATGGTGGGCGTTCAAGACCGAAGGCAAGCCGCTCAACGGCAACCTTGAGCCAAGATGGTTCACCATGGCAGAAGGCGGCGCTGATATCGGCGAATGGTACACGTTGGACGGAAAGATCCCCCAGGATTTAATCGACCAGGTTGAAGCAAAACGCCAGGAGATCCTGGACGGCACATTCACGGTGCTTTTGAATATTGAGACGCCGAAATCGGACGCACCGTAACGCTGGTGCTTTGGAAGATTGTTTCATCATGGGCGGCCCCCAGACCGATTGTGGGGTGCTGGGGGCTGGCCCAGTGTTTTAGCTTAAGGACCGGTCCGCTTACAGCCTATCCATGAACGCTCACGCTGAGGCATGATGGAACCATTATTACGTGTCAAGCAATTGACCAAGCGATTCCCCCAGGTGGTCGCCAATGAAGGGGTATCCTTAGATATTTACAAAGGTGAAATCCACTGCCTCCTGGGGGAGAATGGCGCGGGGAAATCCACCCTGGCTGAGTGCCTGTATGGATTTTACCGGCCGGACTCTGGACAAATCTACTTCAAGGGTAAGCCTGTCCGGCTTGCCTCGCCTGTGGATGCGATCAATCTTGGAATTGGCATGGTCCACCAGCATTTTGTTCTGGTGCCACCCCTGACGGTGATTGAGAATGTCGTCGTGGGCATCCAGGAAACTGGCTTGATCCTGGACCTGAAACAAGCCGAGCAGCGCCTGACCAGGATTTGTGGGACCTATGGCATCCACGTGGATCTACACGCCAAGATCTGGCAGCTTTCCGTTGGCGAACAACAATGGGTGGAAATCTTGAAGGCGTTGTATGTAGGGTCGGAGTTGCTCATACTAGATGAACCCACTGCGGTCTTAACCCCTCAAGAGACCGAGAGGTTCTTCTCAACACTGAAACAAATGAGCCACGAAGGGTTATCGATCCTGCTGATCACGCACAAGCTGAATGAGGTGATGCAGATCTCGGACCGGGTGACGGTCTTGCGCAGAGGTAAGCTGGTAGCAACCGTACAGACCAGCGAGGTCACCAAAGCTGAGCTTGCCAGGATGATGGTGGGGCGAGAGGTCATCTTCACCGTCCATAAGACCGCCTCCTCGCGCCAGGAGCCGGTGCTGACAGTCAAAGATCTGCGTGCCCGAGGTGATAAGGGCCAGGAAGTCTTGCAGGGTGTTTCGTTCACCCTGAACCGCGGGGAAATTTTGGGCTTGGCGGGCATCTCCGGGAATGGTCAAAAGGAATTATTCGAAGTCCTGTCTGGAGTGCGGCGGGCCGAATCGGGTCAGGTGCTCCTGGAAGACGAAGATATTACGAACCGGTCCAGCAATTATGTGATGGTACGCGGGGTCGGGCATGTGCCGGAAGACCGCCTGCATGAAGGCTTGATACCTGATTTTAGCCTATCCGAGAACTTGATCCTCGGTCAGCAGCGATCCAGGCTTTACCGGCGCGGTTTGTTCCTCAATTTTGAGCAAATCCGTAAGTTTGCCAGCATGTGCGTATCCACCTTCGAGATCAAAACGCCTTCGTTGAGCCACCCGACAAAATTTCTCTCCGGCGGAAACATTCAAAAGATCATCCTGGCGCGTGAGTTCACCCAATGCCCTCAATGCTTGCTGGCCAATCAACCAACGCGCGGGCTGGATGTGGGTGTGATCGAATATGTGCACAAGCGCTTATTGGAAAAGCGAGAGGAGGGGATTGGTATCCTGTTGGCCTCTGAAGACTTAGACGAGATTATGGATCTTTCGGACCGCATCGCGGTCATCTTCAAAGGGCAAATCCTGGGTATCTTCGATGATGAAGAAGCCGATATCGAGAAAATTGGCCTGCTAATGGCCGGCGTTACGGATGTGACCGCATGAGCCAGGCGCAAAAAACCACGCTCACCCGAGGATGGAGGATCGAGCCGCGCCAGCAACTCAGCCGGTCAGTAAAGTTCCTTTCTATTGTGCTGGCATTTCTGGCTGCCATGCTCTTTTCGTCGTTATTACTGCTCACCGCCGGGGTCAATCTGATTGAGGCGTTTGGCGCTCTCCTAAAGGGAGCCTTCGGTAGCTGGCGGGCATTCATGGATACGTTGGCCAGGGCCTCCCCTTTGATCCTCACCGGGCTGGCAGCCGCTCTGGCATTTCGTGGAAAGATCTGGAATATCGGCGGCGAGGGACAGTTGATCGGCGGGGCGATGGCTGGCTTCCTGGCCTTCACCCTATTCAGCGGCCTGCCGCGGCCAGTTTTTTACCTGCTCGTCCTGTTGTTTTGTTTTCTGGGAGGCGCGCTTCTAGGCGTGCTTTCCGGTTGGCTAAAAGTCCGCTTCAATGTGGATGAAATCATTTCTACCGTGATGATGAATTACATCATTCTGTATTTTTTATCCTTCATGTTATCCGCCGAAGGACCGTGGCGTGAGCCTGGCTCCTTTTACCAGCAAACGATGATGGTCCCGGCAGCGCTCAGGTTTCCGGTTTTGTTTCCCCGTTCCGAAGTCCATTTAGGGTTCCTGGTTGCATTGATCAGTGCAATCACCGTCAAGGTGATGCTGGATAAGACCCCGTTGGGTTATGAAATCCGGGCTCTGGGATTTAACCCCAAAGCCCTGAAGTTTAAGGGTACCAATATTTCACGACTGATCATGGTTACGCTGCTGCTGAGTGGCGGGCTGGCAGGATTGGCTGGCGCGGGAGAGCTGTATGGGGTGCAGCACCGCCTGGTGATGGATTTATCCAACGGATTGGGCTATGCTGGCATCATCGTGGCGATGTTGGCCGGGTTGGACCCTTTAGGTGTGGTCCTGGCGGCGTTGCTTTTTGGCGGGCTGATCAATGGCGCCTATCGACTGCAAACGGTAACCGGCGTGCCGTCTGCTTTCGTTGATGCCATCCAGGCGATCGTATTGTTGTGCGTACTGGCTTCCTTTGTTCTTTCACGGTTTCAAATCCGGAGAGTTGTGGATGTCGAATCAGATCTTTCAAGCGGCGATCATCGCTAGCATCCTGGCTTCAACCATCCGCCTGGCTACCCCATTATTATTGGCTGCGCTGGGTGAGCTGGTGACCGAGCGCTCGGGGATCATGAACCTGGGCATAGAAGGTATGATGTTACTGGGCGCCTTCACCAGTTTTATGATCACGTATGTCACTGGCTCGCTCTGGCTGGGGGTACTGGCTGCCATCGTGACCGGCGGTCTGATGGCGTTGCTGATGGCGTTCATGGCCATTACGCTGAAGGTGGAGCAAATTGTTACCGGGATGGCGCTCAATTTACTCGGAGCGGGCATCTCCCTGTTCTGGCTGAGGTTGATGACTTCCACTGCTAAGGTAGATTATTTGATTACCGATATTTTCAAGCCAGTCCAGATTCCGCACCTGTCTTCTCTACCGTTCGTAGGGGAAATCTTCTTCTCGCAACGCTGGCTGACCTATTTTGCTTTTTTTATGGTACCGGTGATCTGGTTTTTCTTGTACCGTACAAAATATGGACTCCAAATCCGCTCAGCGGGTGAGAATCCGAAAGCAGTCGACACAAAAGGGGTTAACGTAGCCCGCTTGCGATACCTGGCGACCATTTTTGGCGGCATGATGGCCGGCCTGGCTGGCTCCTTCTTGACCCTGGCGGCGTCTCCTCGCTTTGTTGCCGGAATCTCCGGCGGTCGAGGCTGGCTGGCGATCGTGATTGTGATTGCCGGGAACTGGCTGCCCTGGCGGATCACACTGGCGGCCTTGATCTTCGCTTTCCTTGACGCCTTCCAGTTACATGTGCAGGGTGTGGGTGTGCAGATCCCTTACCAGATCCTGCTGGCGCTCCCCTATATCTTTGCCATCCTCGCCATGATGGGCAGCCGGGCGCGCTCCGAAGCTCCAAGCTCGCTTGGCGTACCCTATACTCGCGAATAACCCGCTGCGACAACGCCAATGTCAAAGATGCTGTTTCGTAACGCCTGTTACCTGGTATCCCGGCCCAGGCCGGCGGGCGGTGTCATCGAAAATGGGGCCATCTATATCGAAGGTCCACTTATTGTGGAGGTCGGACTAACCGTCGACCTGGAGAGGCGTTACCTGCACCTCCCCGGAGTGGAGGTCATTGACGCCAGCGACAAAATCGTCCTGCCCGGCCTGGTGGACGCTCACAACCATCTCGGCGAAGCCCATACCCTGCTGGTCGAAGGTTGGCTGGCCTCGTCCATCCGGGGCATTGTGGATGCTACTGAGCGCATCTACTGGCCCGCCTACGGCTGGCTGACCAAGGAAAGCGCCTACGACCTGACCCTGTTTGGCTTGCTGAACGTGTTGAAGCATGGCGCTACGACCCATGCGGATGCGATGATCTTCCCGGAAGCGATGGCGCGCGCCTCAATACAGGCCCGGGGGCGCACCGTCCTGCACCCGCAAATGATCTCAAGCGTCGCTCTACCGGACGCACGCGACGAGCGAGAATACCTGGCGCATACCGAAGCCGCCATCCGTAATTACCATAACCAGATGGATGGCTTGATCCGGGTGGGAGTGCACGCTAATGCTGTATTCAACTGTTCGCGGGAGTTGCTGGTCAAAGGTATGGAGCTGGCTTGTAAGTACGGCGTTCAGTTTGCGGTGCATATCGCCGAGTCGGACGATGAAAAAGAGCGCACCGATTCGGTCTGGGCTGCACAGGGCGGCCTGGTTGGCCACATGCATACGCTGGGGTTATTGAACAGGCATACGCTACTGTTTCATGGAAGCTTGTTAAGCGAGGCGGAAATTGACCTGCTGGCAAGTGCAGATGCAGCCCTGGTCCACTGCCCGGCGACCAATGCCTGGTTCGGCCAGTGCGCCTACCTGCCGTATATGGTGCAGGCTGGGATGCGCCTCGGCCTGGGCACCGATTGCGTCACCCATAACCTGTTCAACGTGATGCTCTCGGTGCTGCAGCATCACAACATCATGCCACGGGCGTTGCGTGGCCTCCCGGCTTGGAAGGTCTTCGAGCTGGCCACGCTGGGTGGGGCACGCGCCCTCGGTATGGAGGATCAAATTGGCTCGCTCGAGCCGGGTAAGCGCGCCGATCTCATTACCCTCGATCTTCAGCATAATACCAGCCTGTTTCCGTTGAGCGTCGAGTCGCTTTACGACCGGCTGGCGCTCAATGCGGCCGGCAGTGAAGCCTGCGATGTAATCATTGACGGCGTCTTCATCCGCAGGCATGGCGCTTTTACCTTGCTCGACGAAGAAGCGATTATCGCACGGGCGAGGGAGTGGTGCCACAAGTTCGGCATCGATTTCGCTGCTGCGCGTACCGCCGGCCGATCGATGGTTCGACGCATACAACCCGAATTCCAATCGCCTGATCAAGAACTTGACGAATAAGGAACAGCCAAGATGCAGAACATGACCCGCTTGCTTGAGGTGATTGACCGGGCTTACAATGGTCCTTTTATTGATGAAAAGGAATTCGATCTCAAGGTCGTGGCTCACGGGGTCGCCCAGAGGCTGAAGAAATTTGGGATCAAATTCAACCAAGGACAGGTGATCCAGACCGATGATGATATGAACGATCGCCTGTGGCAGGCCGGGCTGGAATTTTTCGAAAGCTCCGGCGTCTATAACGCCACTACCAATCGGCAGATGAAATTTTCCCGGGACGAGATCGAACAGGCGTTGCGTTGGATGCCGCGCGAAGTCACCATCGGTGAAGGCCTGGACGCGCGACCGTACCGGCTGCGCAAGCTGGAAGATCCCTGCCCGCCACAGGTCAGCGGCGGCCCGATCGGCACACCATTGAGCGAAGATCTGTGGATCCCAGTTATGCAATCCTACTGGCAGGAGCCACTCATCGACCTGGTGGTGCCCGGCACCCTGGCTACGTGTTATGGCCGGGAAGTTCGCTCGAACTCGCCGCTGGAAATCGTGGCCTCCTGGCAGGAGGCGCATTTTGGCCGCGAAGCCGCCCGGCGCGCCGGGCGGCCGGGGACCGCCCGCATGTGCGTCGAAATGGCCATCAGTGATGTTGGGCACCTCTCTGCGATCAGCCGGGGTGGTTTTAAGCCCAGCGATGTGCACGTGGTCGCCATGATCGGCGAGATGAAGACCAACAACGAGCTGCTCAACAAAATCACCCATAGCATCCAGCAGAACGGCGTCCTGCTTGGATTTTACAACCCGATCCTGGGGGGTCTGGCCGGGCCGGAGGAGGGCGTGGCGTTGCTGATCGTGGCCGGTTTTATCGCCATGGCGACGATCTACATGCCCTCCAGCGTCGAATCCTGCCCAACGCATCCTTTCAATTTCAATTCCACCGGTCCGCAAATCTTGCGGGCGGTTAGCGCAGCCTGCGCGGCGGTCAATCGCAATTCCCACATGCTGATCGAGTTCATGACCTCGCCGGTCAGCGGACCGATGACCGAAACTCTGCTGTATGAGTGCCTCGGCATGGCCACGGTAGCCTCCACCTGCGGCGCCTCGCGCGTGCTGGGAGTGCGGTCGGCGGTCGGCGTCGAGACCAACCATTGTTCGGGATTGGAAGCTCGTTTCAACGGGGAGGTCGCTCAGGCAGCCGCCGGCATGTCGCGTAGCCAGGCGGACGAGATCGTCCGGCGAGCCATCGCGCAATACGATCCGGTCTTGGGCACCAGGCCGGTTGGCTTGCCCTTCGACCGGGTCTATGATCCGGCTTGTGTGAAGCCCACACCGGATTGGCACGACATCTATGAAAAGGTCAAGGAACAGGCTTTCCGCTGGGGCTTGCCGGTCCGCTGAGACACGCCGGGGTAGAAAGTTATTCCTATGAGTGTGATTGGGAACCCGGCAGCCTCGCTGAGCGTGAAGGAAATCGTGACCGGCCGAGCGAAGTATGTCGCCGATCTTCACTTTCCCGGCATGCTGATAGGTAAGCTGCTCTATGCGCGCCTGCCGAGCGCGCGTATCACCCACCTGGATGTCAGCGCGGCGCGGGCGCTTCCGGGAGTATCTGCTGTGTTCACCCACGCCGATATTCCAGGGGAGAACAGTTACCTGTACACCGAGCCGGCCGACCAGCCGCTGCTGGTTTCGGATATGGTGCGTTACCAGGGAGATGCCATCTCCGTAGTCGCTGCCCTGGATGAGCGTACAGCCCAGGCCGCGCTGGAAGCCATCCAGGTGACCTACCAGGAGCTGCCTGGTGTCTTTGATCCACTTGAAGCGTTAAAGCCTGAGGCCTGGCGCGTTTGGCCGGGTAAAAGCAACCTGTGTGACCACCTGGTGATCGAGCGAGGCGATATCCAGGCCGGGTTCGACCAGGCCGACATCATCATCGAAAACACGTACCGCACTCGATGGGTGGAGCACGCCTTTCTCGAAACGGAGGGCGCCGTCGCGTTGATGGATGGCGAGACGGTCGTCGTTTATACCTGCACCCAATCGCCTCATCGCGACCGGATGCAGATCGCCCGCGCCCTGGGGATCCCGGAAAACCAGGTCAGGGTGATCACCCCGCACATCGGGGGTGCTTTTGGCGGGAAAGACGAGGCCCACGTGCAGATCCATGCTGCGCTGCTGGCCCAAGCCACTAGAAAGCCGGTCAAGATCGTCCGCAGCCGCAAAGAATCCATCCTGACCCACGTCAAGCGGCATCCTGTGATCCTGCGCTATCGCAGCGGAGCCAGGCAGGATGGGCGACTGACCGCCGTCCATGTCGAGGCTATTGGGGATACCGGCCCGTATGTGAACGCCGGGCGCGAAGTGATGAGCCTGGTCGCTGAAACCGCTGGCGGTCCATACCAGATCCCGAATGCCAGGCTGGAAGCCCGCACCGTGTTCACCAATAATCCGATCTGTGGGGCGATGCGCGGCTTTGGCATCCCGCAGGCAGCCTTCGCCTGTGAGGCGCAGATGGACGCTCTGGCAAGGGCGCTGCAAATCGACCCTCTGGAAATCCGCCTGCGCAACGGCCTGGAAACCGGTACGGTCCTGCCCACCGGCGTGGCGATCCGAGAAGGGCGAGGCATGAAAGCCTGCCTGCAGGAGGCCACCCGCCTGGCGGAATGGGAAAATAAAGACCAGATCGAGCGCTGCCCGGCGCCACACCTGCGCCGCGGTTGGGGGATGGCATCGATTATCTTTACAGTTGGCCTGGGTCGCAACACCCCCGATCACGCTGGCGCGGCGCTTGAGATGGAGCCGGATGGCTCGGTCATCCTGCGCACCGGCGCATCCGACATGGGTCAGGGCATCCACACAACCCTGGCTCAGATCGCGGCCGAAGCGCTTGGAGTTGAATTATCCGCCATCCGGGTGATCCGGCCGGACACCGACCAGACTTTCGATGCAGGTCCGGCTGTCGGCAGCCGCCAAACCTTCATCTCGGGAAACGCTATTTTGCGCGCCGCGCAGCCGATTCGTCGGGCGCTGCTCGAGACCGCCAGCGAGGAGACCGGCTTCCCTCAGGAGTTGCTGGTCCTGCGGGATGGTCGCCTGTACGCCGAGGGCGAGCTGCTTCCGGTGACGGTCGCCGCGCTGGCGGCCAAGGCGACAGAGCGCAATCGCAGCCTGCACGCCGACGGCTTCTATTCTATGGAGTATCCGGAAGACTTCCCCGCCGATGTCTATCCCTATGCTCATGCCAGTTTCACCTTTGGCACGCAGGTGGCCAAGGTATTGGTGGATATCGAAACCGGGCAGGTAAAGGTCGAAGAGCTGGTTGCGGTGCATGACGCCGGGCGCGTGATAAATCCGCAGGGGGCGATCGGCCAGCTGGAAGGAGGGTGTATCATGGGTATCGGATACGCCCTGTTAGAGGAATTGATCGTAGAGGCTGGCAAGACCCTCACATCTAACTTTGAGACCTATCTGATTCCAACCATCCTGGAAGCAACCAGGATAAAGGCCAAAATCATTGAAATCCCCGAGCCTTTTGGTCCGTATGGCGCAAAAGGCTTGGGAGAGTCGCCGCTCACCCCGACTGCCCCGGCGATCCACAACGCGGTGCACGATGCTCTGGGTATCTCCTTGGATCGTATTCCGATCACGCCCGAGCGCGTTCTGGAAGCGTTGAGATCCACCCAGGAGCCCAACCCATCGCCGGGGGAAAGCGACCGTGGATCAGCATCGTGACATTGTCCAGCTTTCAACCATCCATAAGCACGGTGAGGTCGTCTGGTAAATGGTCAATCCCCCCAAACTCCTTAACGACGATCGATTTTATCCTGGCCCTGAGCTCTTGCTTGATATGGGGATAAGTCATCTCGTTTTCTTCGCCGATACTTTCACAGTCATCTTCAATCAGAATGTCAGGCAGAACTCTTTCCGCTATATCGTTGTATTGTTCGCCACGATGGCGGAAAAAAACCTGGCCATCAGGAAAGTTATGGTTTCGTAAAACGACCTTATCTATCTCGACATCTTCAGCTCTCTTGTGGGAGCTCAAATAGACAATCTCTGCGCCCTGTTGTCGCCAGGTTTGTAGCTTTCTAGCTGCATTGCCTGCAGGGACATAAGACGCAAAATCGCACAGGGACCCGTCACGGCGGTCTAGAACTTGCATGACCCGCTCTTCTCTCGTCCGACCTTCAGCATTCTTGTGCATTATAGCTGTGCCATGCAGAAAAATCATAATCTTCATTTGATCCTCCTGCTGTGATAAGTGGTCAGTGAATTCCACTTGTCGGAGGCCGGTCGATACGCCAATTAATAGCGGGTAGGTCCAGACAATTACGGGATTGGAAGACCCATCCGATTTACATCGGCTTTGACTTCGTCATACATTTTCAACCATTCCGGGCGCGGTTGCAGCCTCTCCAGGTCATACGCCTGGTCGAAGGATACGCCGGGGTTGCCGCCGGGCCGGTCGAACACGTGCTCGTACTTTTCCAGCAGCTTTAAAACCAGGTAATTTGCCTGATGGAGATCGAGCCCCTGTCGCGCCACGGCGTGCCCCACCTCGCCCATCCAGCGGGCGTCCAGGCCGGTACCGTTCGGAGCGGCGCCGTCCGCCGCGCCCACACCCTCCAGGTGCCCGCCGCAGACCGTAATGGCGATGGCATTGGCGGCGACTTCGTAGAGCAATTCATGCGTCAGCGCGCCGCTCTTGGGGTAGACATCCGACACAATGATGCACGGAGCGTTGCGTGCAAAAGCCTGCTCGACCACGGATTGTACCCACATCACGCTGCGCGTGCTGGTGGCCACATGGCGAATATGGATCGGGTGCAGCAGGTGATAGTCCGCCAGGCAAACCAGGTTTGAGGCGATAATGGAGGCGACCTGGATGACCGCCGAGCCTGGGGCATCCCCACCCAGCCCGCCAACCATCACGCAGGCCAGCGAAGCGTTGCGCATGCCGTAATCCAGCGAATTGACCGCCCGGGCGATATTGCGATTGTCCATGATCAGCTCGTTGAGCATGGGCACCAGGTGCGCGTCACACGGTCGCAGGTAATCCGGATGAGCGACGCTCAAGTTCCCCAGCTCCGAAACGCTGCTTTGGGCAGCCAGCATGCCCATGCCTGGGCGGCCCACCCGGCGCAGCCCTTCACGCAACAATTTGAGCTCCAGCCGGGTGGCCAGAATTTCGGTTGGCTCGCGCGTACCCACATCGCGACCATACACGCGGGTCAGAGTGCCGCAGGTGACCAGGTCGGCGATTGGCTCCTGCATCCAGCTCATCACATTGGGCAAGAACCACTCTTCAGGGGTCGGCGCGCCCGGGTTTCCGGCCCACACCAACGGCGGGCGCGGGTCCATCATCTGGCGGGGGAACAGTGTGCGAGCGTCAGCGCCTTCGCCCATCTCCAGTTGAATAGGCATGCGCTTCAGACCATCTACCAGCTCGTTGGGCTCGAATTTCAAGACGCGCCGGGTGGACATCGAGTACACCCCCACCCGTCTGGCCAGCTCCAGGCCGGCCTGGAATACCCGGTCAGCCAGGTCGGGATCATCGGGGATGACCACCTGTTTATCCCAGGCCAGGTGGTATTTACGCACCAGCTCGCGCGTGGTAAGGACGATCTGGTCGACATCCCAATGGTCTTTTTCCATGGGTTGGCCGTTTTCGAAGCGATCAATGATTTTCAGATAGTCGTAGGTCATTTTGCCTCCACATTTTGGCTTATTATACCTGCCTCAAATAGCTTATTGACTTTTTCTCCAAATGCGCGATAATATGGTTGTCAGTTGACCGTCAAGTGTAAACCTTCAATGGAGCGTTTACTTTGGCCAATAAGCGTATCCCGCAACGCCAATCCTCCATCACCTCTCAAGTCCTCGATATCCTGATTGAGAATATCCGTGAAGGCGCCTACGAGGAAGAAGCCCTGCCTTCCGAATATCAACTTGCCCATGAATTTGAAGTCAGCCGCGCCACCATCCGCAGCGTCCTAGACCGGCTGGAAACCCTCGGTTTGATCTACCGCCGCCAAGGCGTGGGCACTTTCATCCGAAAATCATCTCAAATCTCAAATCCGCTTAACCAATTTGTCAATTTCTACGACCTGATTCGAGACAATGGCTTTGAGCCAGGTCTGGAGCAGCTCAGCGCGGAGCTGGTTAATCCAGATATGGATATTCGTGAGCGGTTTCACCTGGAATCGGATCAACGCGTCCTGGAAGTCCAGAAACTCTTTCTGGCGAATGGCGATCCGATCATCTACTGCAAAAATATCATCCCAGAGTGGGTTTTTTCAGGGAAATTCACTCCGGATGAGCTGCTCCGGCCGGACGCGATCGAACCGGGGTTCTTGAGTTTCTTCGAGAAGAAATGTCAGCAACCCCTAAAATACTTCATCTCGGATGTGCGCGCGGAGATCTTGATCCGTTTACCTTTCCTGAATATGTTTAAACACTTAGATCCACTCACACCGGTGCTGGTCATCAGCGAGATCGGGTTCAACCAACAGGACGTCCCAATTGTCGAGTCAATCGAATACCATCCTGGGAACCGCATGGATTTCAAGCTGATTCGGATCGGTTAGTCGCCTTGTTATTGGTACGTATTTGTCAATATACTGCCCAGGTAGCTGCCGCGTTAAAAAAACAGCCAAGCGCCAGTCGGGCTGCTCAGCTTT
>MGNS01000002.1:11488-21287 GCA_001795165.1 Chloroflexi bacterium RBG_16_57_11 | reverse complement strand
GAAAGATTAGTCAACACAACAAAAAAGGAGGTCGCTCATGTTCAAAACTCGCCTTTTTCAATTCGTCGGGTTTTTCGTCCTTGTGGCTTTCCTCGCCGCATGCGCCACGCCAGCCGCCACCACACAGGCGCCCGAACCCACCCAGCCCCCAGCCGCCACCGAAGCACCAGCTGCCAGCGAACCGATTCTGGTCGCTTTCGCTTATGTGGGGCCTGTATCCGATATGGGCTGGACCTGGACCCATGACAACGGTCGAAAGGCAATCGAAGCGGCATTCCCCGGCAAAGTAAAGACCGCTTATATCGAGAATATGCCCTATTCCGACGAAGCCAGCCGGGCGCTAGAACAATTCATCGCCGATGGCGCGAAGATGATCTTCATCAACTCTGAATACGCAGATTTTGTCACTAAAGTCGCTGATAAGCATCCAGAGGTAATCTTCCTGGAGTGCGATGGGCACCGGATTTCCAAGAACCACATCTGGTACTATGTCGAACACTGGGATCCCACCTATCTGATCGGAATGGCGGCAGGGCTGATGACCAAGACCAATAAACTCGGCTATATCGGTTCCTACCCGGTGCAGTCGGTTTATGCCAGCGCAAACTCTTTCCACCTCGGGGCGCGCTCGGTAAACCCGGACGTCGAGACCAAGGTGGTGCTGATCAATTCCTGGTTCGATCCAGCGAAAGCCAACCAGGCCGCCAACGCGCTGATCGATGACGGCGCCGATTTCATCATGGATATCATGGATGAAACCGCCGCCCTTCAGGTCGAAGAAGAGCGCGGCGTCTGGGGCGCGACCTGGAACACCGACCAGCGCGCAGCTGCGCCCACGAAATATGTCAGCTCGGTATCGCTGCTGTGGGATAACTACTACGTCTCCGAAGTCGACGCTTTCCTGAAAGGAACCTGGCAAGGCGATCGCTCCGTTCTGCTCGCCCTGGCGCAGGGCGTCGATCGTGACAACTGGGGTCCGAACGTCCCTCAGGATGTACAAACCCAGGTTGATGCCATTCGCGACAAAATGCTCAACGAAGGCTTCAACCCATTCGTTGGCCCGATCAAGGATACAGAAGGTGAAATTCGCGTCCCTGAAGGCCAGGTGATGGATGACATGCAGCTTTATCTTTGGGATTGGGCTGTAGAAGGCGTTAGCGGATTGCCGTAGAACCGGAAAAGCAAATTCTCTCTGGGGGTGGACCTCGAAATCCACCCCCAACTTGTTCATCCTGAACACAAGGAAGAAAGAATGGAAGCTGACCCTCAGGGTGAGTCCCTGGTAAATTCCGTCCGGCCTGCTTTGAATCCCTCCAAGGTGTTATCTGTGGAGATGCGCCATATCTGGAAGCGGTTTCCGGGGGTGCTCGCCAATCAGGATATCGATCTGGAATTGTATCGCGGTGAAGTGCATGCCCTGCTGGGAGAAAATGGCGCCGGGAAATCCACTTTAATGCACATCCTCTCCGGGTCCTATCAACCCGACTCGGGCTACGTTCGAATCGATGGCGAAAAAGTCCATTTTCGCTCACCGGCCCAGGCGATCGCCAAAGGGATTGGCATCGTACATCAACACTTCCGCCTGGTCGATGTGTTGAGCGCCGCCGAGAACATTCACCTCGGCTGGGGGGATGCTCCGTGGCGGGTGACGCCCCAAATCCTGGCCGAGCGCACAGAGAAATATTGCGCTGAGTTTGGGTTACACGTGGACCCAAAGGCTGAAATCTGGCAACTGTCTACCGGTGAGCAGCAACGCGTTGAAATCCTGCGCGTCCTGGCGCGCGGGGCTCAAGTGCTGATCCTGGATGAGCCCACCTCGGTTCTTACACCGGGTGAGGCCGAAGAATTATTCCGCGTGGCGCGCGGGTTAGCTGCCAAAGGGCGGAGTGTAGTGTTCATCACCCACAAGCTAGAAGAGGTACTGGCCGTTTCGGATCGCGTCACCGTTCTGCGTAACGGACGAGTGGTGTCAAGCTGTATGACCTCCGGGTGCACCAAGCGCAGCCTGGCAGCGATGTTAATCGGCCAGGAGTTCGTCTCTCGACTGCACCGTGAACAGAGAGCGCCGGGAAAGCCCGTCCTGGAGGTCAGCGATTTACACGCACTCAACAATCGCGGTTTACCGGCATTGAAGGGCATCCATTTATCCATTCGCGAAGGGGAAATCCTGGGCATTGCAGGGGTTGCCGGGAACGGGCAGAGCGAGCTGGCCGAAGCCATCAATGGCCTGCGTCCGATCCAACAGGGGACCATACGCGTCGATGGCGTAGATCTCACCCATAAATCACCCCACCAATTTGTTGATTCCGGCGTGGGCCATATCCCCGAAGACCGGCATGGTATGGGATTGGTCACTTCGTTATCCGTGGCGGATAATGCCATTCTACGGCAATATAAACACGCCCCTATCGCCAAAGGAATGCGGTTGGATGGGAAAGAATCGTTAAAATTCGCCAAAAAAATCGTCGAGCAATCCGCGGTGAAAGTTTCCAGCCTGCGTGAACCTGTGCGTCACTTATCAGGCGGCAACCAGCAGCGCCTTTTGACCGGTCGCGAAACCGAGGTCGCGTCCCGCTTATTGGTCGCTGTTCACCCAACTCAAGGGTTGGATATCGGGGCAACTGAAGAAGTCCGCAGCCACCTGATGAAACACCGCAATCAGGGCAACGCGCTCCTCCTGATATCCGAAGATCTGGACGAGGTGTTGATCATGTCCGATCGAATTGCAGTGATGTATGGCGGTAAGATCGTCGGAGAATTCGAGGCTGGCGATGTGAACCGGACGAGAATCGGCCTCCTGATGGGCGGCGCGAACGAGTTGGAGGAGGCCGGATGACCATCGCACAAGAAAGGGTCCACAGAACCTTGCGGATCCGTCGACGATCAGACGCCCCCTTCTGGCTCAATGTCCTGGTGCGGGTCTTTGCCATCGCGTTGGCTTTGTTGCTGGTTGGCATTGTGCTCAATTTCAGCGGGATGGAGCCGATTGCTTTAGGGCGTAAGGCCATCGTACAGACCCTGGGCGGCGCATACGGCTTGCAACAAGCGGCCATCCTGGCGACCCCGCTCATCATGACCGGGTTGGCGGTTAATGTGGGGATGCGCATGCGCTTATGGAATATTGGCGCAGATGGCCAGCTTTATCTCGGCGCGTTCGCCGCCACCGGGGTTGCCCTTTTTGTGAAAGGACCTCCAGCGTTGATGTTGGTCGTCATGTTCTTTGCAGGCGCGATCGGCGGCGCTCTATGGATCCTGGTACCGGCAGTGTTGCGTGCCTTTTGGAATGTGAATGAAATAATTACCACCCTGTTACTGAATTTCGTGGCTGTGTTATTGATCAATCATTTTGCCATTGGCGCGTGGCGTGATACCGGCGCAGCGATCCTTTCTGCGACCCCAAAGTTACCCTATCTGCTGCCCTCCATTGGCAAATCGTACATGACCTATGGGATATTCATCCCCATCATCATGGCGATTCTGATCCAGATGGTACTTCATAATACCCAGTGGGGTTACGAAGTCCGCGTGATCGGCGGTAGCCGCGGTGTGGCCGAATTTGCCGGTATCCCGGTGCTGCGCCATATCCTGATCGTTCTTTTGTTTTCCGGCGCTCTCGCCGGTCTGGCCGGTATGATCGAGGTGTCGGCGACAGCTCTCCGCCTCTCCGGCACACTCTCGAACAATTACGGGTATATGGGGATCATCGTCGCCGCCCTGGCAAACGGTTCTCCATTGGGGGTGGTGCTGGCCGGCTTCCTGCTCGCCGCCCTGCTGAACGCCGGGATTGTCCTGCAAACCTCTGGCCTATCGGTCAGCGCAATGCTGGCTATCAATGGTGTGATCCTAATCTTCGCGGCCATTGGCGAAGTAGCGACGCAATATAAGATAAGCCTCGAAAAAATCCAGGAAAGCGCCGACGATGCGGTGCAAATAGATGCCCACCACGAAATAGAAAACGAAACCGAGCCGGCAGTTGAAATTGAAACGGAAGTGCAGAGTCGTCCGGAGGAGTTGCAGCCATGACCGTATTATCTGGAATTCTTGCTGCGGCAATCGCCTCCGGCACGGTAATCGCTTTTGCAGCCCTTGGAGAGCTCTTGGCTGAGCGCACCGGTGTGCAAAACCTGGGGCTGGAGGGGGGGATGGCGATGGGTGCGCTCGCCGCGATTGCTGTCAATTTGATGATTCCAATACCTATGATTGGATTGCTGGCAGCCATGGCAATGGGTTGCATATTGGGGATCGTTTTTGCCACCGCCACTGTGACTCTGCGGGCGAACCAGGTATTGTGTGGGTTAGGCCTCGCATTTCTGGGCACGGGTTTATCCGGCCGGCTGGGCGCTTCGATTTCGGGTTTCAGAGCGCCGGCGCCTTTCGAATCCATCCGTATACCCATCCTGGCCGACATTCCGGTCATCGGGAATGCCCTTTTTGACCAACCCTGGCTGGTTTATGTGGCTTATTTTATCCTGCCGGCCTTGATCAGCTATATGCTGATGAAAACCCGGCATGGCATGAATGTGCGCGCTGTAGGTGAAAATCCGGCTGCTGCCGACGCATGCGGGGTTTCGGTCAATCGTGTGCGATTCCTTTATACAGTGATCGGCTGTGTGTTGGCTGCCATCGGCGGAGCTTATATCACCCTCGGATTTACGCCCAGCTGGATCGAGGGGATCACTGCCGGGCGCGGCTGGATTGCGATTGCGTTGGTCATCTTCGGCGCCTGGCGACCGTTGCCGGTTGTGCTGGGCGCGCTGTTGTTCGGGGCTGTCACCTCTCTGGGTTTTGTCGCTCAAATTCAAGGCTGGGGAATCCCGGCCAGTTTCCTGGCGATGCTGCCTTATCTAGGAACTATCCTTTTGATGGTGATCCCGATTGTTGCTCGAGCGAGAAGGGAAAAACGCGTCGGCACCGGTCCAGCTGCCTTAGGCATACCTTACGTTCGTGAAGGTGAATAATCGCCATGCAGCAAGCTCACAAGCCTGATCCAGGATATCGCTATGTCGGCAAATCCGTCCCGCGCGCCGACGCCTTCGAGAAAGTTACCGGTCAGGCATGCTATCCCGGCGATTTATCCCGCCCTGGAATGTTGCATATGAAAGTGCTCTTTGCCGGCCGCCCACATGCCAGGATCATTCATATAAATCTACAAAACGCGTTGGCGTTGCCCGGTGTGATCAGCATTCTGACCGGTAAGGATGTGCCGGTTAACAATTATGGCCTGGCATTTAACGACCAGCCGGTGTTGTGCGACCAAAGCG
Organism: Chloroflexi bacterium RBG_16_57_11; assembly: GCA_001795165.1. Classification (GTDB taxonomy): domain Bacteria; phylum Chloroflexota; class Anaerolineae; order Anaerolineales; family UBA4823; genus RBG-16-57-11. The sequence goes on along the minus strand of MGNS01000002.1, from coordinate 16,026 downwards.
TGCGCTTCGAAGGCGACCAGGTAGCCCTTGTCCTGGCAGAGACCGAAGCCATCGCGGCCCAAGCGCGCGATTTGATCCAGGTCGATTACGAAGATTTACCCGCTCTAACCGACCCGCGCGTTGCCATGCAGCCTGGATCGATCTGCCTGCACCGCGATCGGCCCGACAATATCCTGGACCATATCCGCATCCGGCGCGGCGATATCGCTAAAGGGATTGCCTGCGCCGATGTGATCGTGGAAAGCAGTTATTACCTGCCGATGCAGGAACATGCTTTTCTGCAGCCTGAAGCCGGGTTGGCTTACCTGGATGGGGATGTGGTTGTAATCGAATCCAGCGGTCAATGGGCACACCACGACCGGCGACAGATCGCTCGGAGCCTGGGGATTGAAGAAGATCGTGTGCGTGTGATCTACCGGGCGATTGGCGGAGCCTTCGGCGGGCGAGAGGATATCTCCATCCAGCTTGTGCTGGCGCTGGCCGCCCTGAAAACCGGCCGGCCGGTCAAGCTCGTTTGGACGCGCCCGGAATCGATTCGCGGGCATGGCAAGCGCCACCAGATGTACATCTCCTCCCGCTGGGGGGCAACGAAGGATGGCAAGCTCGTCGCTGCGGACATGGTTGTGGTCGCCGACGCCGGGGCATATGCTTATACGTCCAGCATGGTGCTTGGACACGCTGCCCTTACCTGCACCGGTGTCTATCACATCCCGAATGTGCGCGTCGACGCCTACACTGTCTACACCAACAATGTCCCCGGCGCGGCTTTTCGGGGTTTTGGCAGCCCTCAGGGCGTCTTTGCCGCCGAAATGCAGATGAACAAGCTCGCACAGGCGTTGGATCTGGACCCGATCACTATCCGTGAACTCAATTTGCTGGGACCCGGCGACCTGCTCTCCACCCAGACACCATTGGCCGATAGCGTCCATCTGGATTCGATGCTTGCCCAGTGCGCACAGCAGCAAGGTTGGCAAAAAACGTCTCGGGGATGGCGAAAACCGGCCTGCAAATCCGCAGCCGGCTCGACACTCAAGACAGGCGTTGGGATTGCACTCGGGATGAAGAATATCGGCTTCAGTTTTGGCTTTCCGGAAGAATCGACCGCCACAATTTTACTGTATGGAGGCGGCGAAATTGACCGGGTTGAGCTGTTTTTCGCCGGCGCTGAGTGCGGCCAGGGAGTGGAAACCGTCGTCCGCCAGATGGCAGCTGAGGCATTGAACGTGGCGATAGAGAAAATTCGCCTGGTGGGAGCAGACACAGGCCAATCCCCTGAAGCGGGCAGCGCCTCTGCTTCCCGGCTGACCATGCTGGGAGGAAATGCCATCCGCGGTGCTGCCCAGCTGGCGCTGACCTCATGGACGAATGAGGATCGACCAGCTAAAGGCACGTTTACCTATCACGCGCCTGTCACCACTACCTTCGATCCACAGAGCGGTTATTCAAAGCCGCATGTGGTTTTCAGCCCGGTTGCCCAGGCGGTTGAGGTGAGTGTGGATTGCGAGACTGGTGAAGTGCGCCTCCCGCGCGTGGTCTCGGTGGTCGATTCGGGTCAGCCGATCAATCCCAATCTTCTCTCGGGCCAGATCGAAGGCGGAGTAATACAAGCCCTCGGATACACCCTGATGGAAAATTTCATCACCGAGCAGGGTTATATCATGACCCCCGATCTGACCACCTATCTAATCCCCACTGTGCTGGATGTTCCAGAGGTGAACGAAGTCTCGCATTGCGAGCACCTAGAGGCGATTGGTCCCTGGGGAGCGCGTGGCATCGGCGAGACCGCGGTGATCGCCATCGCGCCAGCGGTGGCTGCTGGGATACACGACGCCACCGGCGTGTGGTTCGACCGCTTGCCTTTCACACCGCAAGAGGTCTTTTCAAGGATGCACGGAAAATAGTCGGGAGACGATGTCGACTCTTAGGTTCTTGAGTAATAAGGAGAAAAACCATGTTAGAGCCAGCTTTGAAAACCTATATTGAGCGAATCCCCAAGACCGAGCTGCACTGCCACCTGGAGGGATCTATCCAACCGGCAACGTTGTTGAAACTGGCCGCCCGTCACGGTATCGAGCTGCCCTTTACGGATGAAGAAGGCGCAAAGGCGTTCTATGAATTTACCAGCCTGAACCAGTTCCTTGGCATATTTGCCCTGGCCTGCTCGACGCTAAAAACGCGCCAGGATTTCGAGACCATCACCCTCGATCTCGGCGCAGACTCCGCCAGCCAGGGCATTCCTTACCGCGAAGTCTTTTTCACCTATGCCTATCACGACCGCCGCTCCATACCCTGGGAGGAGGTCATCAGCGGGATCGCCTCCGGACGTGAGAAAGTAAAGCAACAGTACAATGTCGAGATGTGGTTCATCGCCGATATCGACCGCACGGTCGACCCACAAGACGGCGTGCGCCTGGTGGAGATGGCGCAGGCCAGCCGCGATCAAGCCGGGATCATTGGCATCGGTCTCGACAGCCAGGAAATCGGTTATCCCGCCAAACGCCAAAAACCCGCCTTTGATCTTGCAAAGCGGCTTGGTTTGCATCGCGTCGCCCATGCTGGCGAGGATGTGGGGCCCGAGAGCGTATGGGACGCCCTGCAGTCGCTCGATGTCGAGCGGATCGATCATGGCGTTCGCTCGATCGACGATCCAGCGCTGGTGAAGCATCTGGCAGAGAGGCAGGTCGCGCTGACCGTCTGCCCCTTGAGCAACATCGAACTAAAAGTCTATCCCCAGCTGAGGGATCACCCCGTGAAACGCCTTACAGATGCCGGGGTGCTGGTGATGTTGAACTCGGATGATCCGCCGATGTTCCACTGCAACGTGCTGGACAATTACTTCGCCGTCGCCGAAACCTTCAACCTGAATGCCGCAGATATCGATCAATACGCTCGCAACAGCTTCAAAGCTGCTTTCTTGCCGGATGAGCGTAAACAACAATATCTGGCAGATTTGGAGCGTGAAATTAAGAAGCTTAGAAGCGAGATCCTTTAGAGCGTCACCGAAACCAGCCATTGATGAAGATCTCGAAGGAGAAAAATAATGTCCGATACAGATATCAGAGACGCCATTTACATCTGCATTCAGGAGGGGAGGCGAGATGAAATCGGTCCCCTGGTCGAAAAGGCGCTCGAGGATGGCAAAGATCCCCTGAAGATCATAGAGGTAATTTTAAATCCGGCCCTCAAGGAAGTCGGCGACAAGTTCGACAGTGGCGATATTTTTCTGCCCGAGCTGATCATGTCGGCTGAGGCCATGCAGGCCGCTGTCGAAATCCTCCAGCCGCACCTTGAAAAACATAAGCAGCAGATGAAGGTCACCGGCAGGGTCGTCATGGCTACTGTTCAGGGAGATATCCACGATATCGGTAAGAATATTGTCTGCGCAATGCTGCGAGCAAACGGCTTCCAGGTGCTCGACCTCGGTCGGGATGTGCCTGCTGCTGAGATCGTTACCAAGGCAAAAGAATTCAACGCCGATATCATCGGTCTATCGGCGTTGCTGAGCACAACCTTGCCCTACTGCCGTGACACGGTTCGTCTGCTCGATGAGCTTGGGCTGCGCGATCGTTTTAAGGTCTTTATCGGCGGTGGCCCGGCCAACCCCGATTACGCCGATTCGATTGGCGCAACCTACGGCGGTCCGCACGCCGAGGCAGCTGTCCAAAACATGTTGAAAGCGATGAGGAGAGACTAGCGATGGTTGATTTCATCGAGGTGATAAGGCGGACGGAGAACGGTCCATACATCAGCGAGCGCGACTTCGATATCGAGGTAGTCTTTGAGACGACCCGCGAGTTGGTCAAGAAATATGGCATCCGGTACAATCGCAATGAATTGATCACCCTCAATCCTGAAATGGCGGACGGTGCGTTTCAGGCCGGGCTAGAGCTTGCCGAGAAAGCCGGTATATTCTGCATCAACACCTCGCGACAAATCAAGTTCAACCGCGCCGAGCTGCTGGCCGCCTTGCGAACTGCTCCGCGGGCCTTGCAGATCGGTTCCGGCAAAGACCAGCGTGTGATCGAGGCTGCTGAATGGGGCAAGCGACGCAAGCCGTTTATCTGGGCCGGTTTCTCGGGCGCGCCTTTGACCGAGCAAACCTTCCGCTCCTCGGTCCGTTCCTATATCAAAGAGCCGCTGGTCGACGCGCTGGGGCATGGCAGCCTGTACTGTGTGGACGGCATCGAAGTGCGGAGCGACTCGCCGTTGGAGGTGCGCGCCACACGCCAGGAGTTGATGTATATCCGTGAAGGTCTTAGACGCGAAGGCCGGCCTGGAATGCCGTTCATCGGTGGGGAAAGCAGCACCACCGGCCTGGGCGATCTGGCCATCCTGAACCCCGATTATTTACCCGAGGGCGCTTTTCATTTCGTGCCCACATTGAATGAGTTGAAAATCAATTACCGCAACCTGTCGCGCGTGATCGCCAGCCTGGAATACAACGTCTACAACATCAACCTGGTGGACGCGATCATCGGCGGGTATGCCGGTGGCCCCGAGGGGGCTGCCGTGGTCACGATCGCGGCCTTCATCCTTGG
>MGNS01000002.1:8530-11451 GCA_001795165.1 Chloroflexi bacterium RBG_16_57_11 | reverse complement strand
CCGGCCCATAATAAATGGGTATCGACCAGCCCGCCACAAAGCGTATGGGCTGAAAATATCGTCGGCCAGGCCTTCGCGCGCAACTCGCCCCTAATCATCATCGGGGACGTGTGGACCAGCGCAGGCACCGGCACGCCCGATATCTTGCAGGAGATCGCCGCCATCTCGATCACCAAATCCTTGACCGGAAACAATCCGCACGGCGTTGGCGCCACGAACGGTAAATACCCGCATGGTAGTGGGCTGGACGCGCGTTGGATGGCTGAAACCGCCCTTGCAGCTTATGACAATCAGCTTTCCCTCGAACGAGGGAATGAGATCGTCTGCGAATTGGTCTCGCGCTACGAGGGGAAATTCCCCAATCCCGACCTGGGCAAACCCTACGAGGAAGTTTACGACACCGAGAAAGTCTTGCCTCTACCCTGGTGGCAAGAGCTGTACGATGAAAACCGGCGAAACTTTGCCAGGGATTTCGATTTGAAGGTGTAAATCGGCGAGAATGTGGGGGCAAGATGTCATCTTGCCCCTCACAATTTACAAGTTTATTCTGACAAACAGATAATCGAGCTTTAGCAACCCGCCCCAGACTATTTGGATAACCCCTCTACTTTACACGGTATGATTTCAACGACAAGGTGTTGATAGCGATGATTAACGATCCGGTTATAAAAGACGATTGGCATCCAGTGCTTAGGACAGATGCACTCCCCGACGGAAGGCTGATCGGGGCGCGCCTGATGGATGAAGATATTGTCCTCTGGCGTACTGAGGGCCGGGTTCAGGCCTGGCAGGATTTATGTATCCATCGCGGTACGCGTCTCTCGCTTGGCGAGGTTCGCTCTTCCCGGCTCAAATGCCCTTATCATGGCTGGGAATACAATACCGAGGGGTATTGCGTACACATCCCTGCACATCCGGAACAGACGCCTCCCGCCAAGGCTCGTGTCCGAACGTATTTGGCGGGCGAAAAATATGGCTTGATCTGGGTAAGCCTCGGAAACCCGCAGAAGGACATCCCTTCCTTTCCGGAAGAGCCAGACCCGGGCTATCGGAAGGTTCTGGCCGGACCTTTTGGCCCCGTAAAAGCGAGCGCGCCGCGCATCATCGAGAATTTCCTGGACGTAGCCCATTTCCCCTTCGTCCACGCTGGCAGCCTGGGGGATGAGAGCCGCCCGGAAATCGCCGATTACACCGTGGAGACCGGACCGGATGGCGTCGCGGCGAACGATATCCAGATCTACCAGCCGGATCCCTATGGGACCGGGGTCGGCGATGTCGTCCATTATCAATACCGGGTCTTCCGCCCTTTCACGGCTTACCTGGCTAAGCAAACAAAGCTCACCCGCTTCTCAATCCTCTTTCCGATCACACCGGTGGATGAGAAGACCAGCGTTGCCTGGTTTTATATGGCGCTGGATCGTGGCTATGATTTGCCGGATGATGAGATCACCCGCTTTCACAGCTCGATTCTGGCGCAGGATGTGCCGATCGTCGAATCGCAGCGACCCGAGCTGTTGCCCCTGGACTTACAAGCCGAATTGCATCTGCGTAGCGATCGCACCTCGATTTCTTACAGGAGATGGTTAAGCGAGATTGGATTAACCTTTGGGACGGCGTGAAAGGGTTCATCTCTCTGATCTACCTGAAGCGCCGAATGATATTGACCGTTTTTTCCTGATGAGGTAAGATCAATTCGTTCGGTCAATTAATCGATATTGCGATGAGGCAGAGATGAGCCAACATAAAGCGGATGCGGAGGGAACGATCCTGGACGCCGCACTCGAAACGATTCTTGCCAACAAGATCAGTGGAGCGCGGTTGCGCCAGGTGGCCCGTCAGGCGAACATGAGCCAGGGTAACCTGCATTACTACTTCCCAACCAAAGACGAGCTCTATAAATCGCTGCTCGACCATATCTTACAGACTTTCGTCGAAGAGCGTAATACGCTGCTACAGGATCAAGCCGTCTCACCGCAGCACAAGCTGCGCTTTTTCTTTGACCAGGAGATCGAGCTGATCCGGCGCGCCAAAGAAGTGGTTGTCTTCTTCGATTTCTGGGTGCAAGGAACCAAAGACCCAATGATTCGCCAGAAGATTCAGGGGATGTACGCACGCTGGCGTGAAGACATCCAGTCGGTGATTGATGAAGGCGCGCAAAGGGGCGTTTTTTCCGCCTCGCAGGCTGCACAGATGCCCGCTCTACTGGCTTCGATCATGGATGGCGCTTCGCTGCAGTATTTGATGGATGCCCGGGCGCTCGATTTACAGGCCTATTTCGACGCCGCCTATGACATGGTGATCGCCGTGCTCACCCCTGATTAACGACCCCAGGGGTCTCCAAGACCCCTGGGGTCTGGATCGGATGATCTGGATTGGAGATTCACCATCCAACCCCCTTCCACTCACACCTTCAGCGTCGATTTTGAGCCAGTCGGACGACGGGCACAGATACAACCCGGCGAGACTCTGCTCGACGCTGCCCGCCTCTCGGGGGTAGGGGTGGTGTCCTTATGCGGTGGCGAGGGCTGGTGTGAAAGCTGTATCGTGCGCCTGGAGCGTGGTGTTTGCCAGCCGCCCACCGAAGCGGAGCGTCTGGTTTTCTCTTTCGAGGCGCTGGATGAAGGCTACCGACTGGCCTGCCAGACGATCCCCCAAAGCGATGTGAAGGTCTACCTGCCTCCCGAGTCGCTCACTGCGCCGCAGCGCTTGCAGGTCGAGGGCGAGGCTGCACCTGTGACCTTGGACCCGCGAGTCAAAGCCATTGATCTTGTCTTAACTCCTCCCACGCTGGAGGATCAGCAGGCGGACACTCAGCGCCTGCGTAATGCGCTCGCCAGGCTGGATCATCCGGAGGTTGTCATCGAGTTTCCATTACTGGAAACACTTTCGGATATTCTTCGAGAGCAGAACTGGCAGGCGCG
>MGNS01000002.1:8441-8515 GCA_001795165.1 Chloroflexi bacterium RBG_16_57_11 | reverse complement strand
GGATCGCCTGGTTGCTGTCTTGCCGCCGGGCGCCCGGCTGTTGGGGCTGGCGGGCGATATCGGCACAACCAAGC
>MGNS01000002.1:0-8362 GCA_001795165.1 Chloroflexi bacterium RBG_16_57_11 | reverse complement strand
CGAGGATGTGATCAGCCGGATTGCTTACGCGCAGGAAGACCCCGTCAAACGCCGCTTGCTCCAGTCCAGCCTGGTGGAAGCTCTGAACGCCATGCTGGCCGATCTGTGCAGTTCATCGGGTGTCTTGCCGCATCAGGTAGCCCAGGCGGTCATCGTGGGCAACACTGCCATGCATCACCTGTTTGCCGGACTGCCGGTGCGCCAGCTTGCTCATGCGCCGTACGTGCCCGCGGTCAGCGAAGCGTTATCCTTCCCGGCCAGCCAGGTCGGGCTGGGGCTGGCGCCTGGCGGGGTCGTCCAGTTATTGCCCAACATCGCCGGTTATGTCGGCGCGGACCATGTGGCTGTGATCCTGGCAACACGTCTTTGGGAGGCCAGCCAGCCGGCCATCGCCATCGACATCGGCACCAACACCGAAATCAGCCTGGCGGTGGATGGGCGGCTGTACAGTTGCTCGTGCGCTTCCGGGCCGGCTTTCGAAGGCGCGCATATCCACGATGGCATGCGTGCTGCTCCTGGCGCCATCGAGCGTGTCCAGATGATCCAGGATGATATACGCATATATACCATTGGTGACCAACCACCGGCGGGAATCTGCGGCTCGGGTATTTTGGACGTTGTGGCGGAGCTGCGCAGAAATGGCATTCTCGATGAAAGAGGTGGGCTCAACTCGATCAACCCCAGGGTGCGGCCATCGCAGCAAGGCCTGGAATTCATGCTGGTACCAGAAGCGGATACTGCCCACGGCAAAGACATCACCATCTCGCGCCGGGATGTGAACGAAATCCAGCTTGCCAAGGCGGCCATCCGCACCGGCATCGATGTCTTACTCGAAGTCGCCGGCCTCCAGGCACAAGACGTTCACGATTGGATCATCGCCGGGGCGTTTGGCACCTATATCAACCTGGAGAGCGCCATCCGCATCGGCCTCTTTCCGCCGGCGCCGCTTGAGCGCTTCCGGCAGGTGGGGAATGCTGCCGGTATGGGCGCGCGGCAAGCACTGCTCTCGCGGAGTAGTTTTCATATAGCCGAGCAGGTTGCCCGAGAAGTGAACTATATCGAGCTGACCACGTATGAGGGTTTTCAGGAGCGGTTCTTGAAGGCGATGTATCTCTAGGTTTTTCCCGGTTGCGAAACAATTGACACTTTGTGAAATCTATGCTATAAAATATCAGATATTCCGATATTCAGGTATTCTTTCCATCTGATCAGGAAAATATGGGCCCAATCCGCCGGCGTACGACGATCGTCGATGACATTGCTGAAGAGCTCAGGGCGCTGATCTTGAGCGGGCAGCTCAAACCGGGCCAGTACCTGGAGCCACAGAAAGTGCTGGCGGTGCGCTACGGGGTCGGGCTTTCCACGCTGCGGGAGTCCATCCAGGCGCTCGAGGCAGTGGGGCTGGTCGCTTCGCACCCTGGCAAAGGCACATGGGTCCGTCCGGACGCCCTCGATGCCATCTTCAATTCAACCGAAGTCAAGACTCGTCTGGGGGAGCTGAATGCTCAGCAGGTTTATGAAGCCCGCTCGGTCATCGAGGTTGGGCTGACGCGCTTTGCTGCCTTAAGTGCTACTTCTGACGACATGAGCGCGATTTGGAACGCCTTGCAGAAAATGGAAGCCGGGATTATGGATGAGCAGGCGTTTGTCCAGGCTGACCTGGAGTTTCACCTTGCCGTTGCTCGGGCAGGTCACAACCAGTTGCTGGAGCAATTTTATTATCTGGTGCGGGATCTGCTGTCAGAAGTGATCAGCGAAATGGTTCTGCTGCCCAATGTTAAGGAGGAGTCGATTGTTTTGCAGCGCCTCATCGCTGAAGCCATCCAATCTCACCAGGTCGATCAGGCGGAGGCGGCGGCTCTGGCCCATATGAAATATATCGAAACCCTGTTGAAGTACTACGGCTAAAGTCAAATCTGAAACAGCGTAGGGGCGCATGGCATGCGCCCGCCACGCAAATTGGATTTCAACCAAATAAGGAGAAATGGAGGAGCAGAAATGAAAAGCAAGTCATTTTCACTGATGGTGGTCGTTCTTATCCTGGCTTTGCTCGCCGGTTGCGCTCCTGCGCCTGCGACGGAGCAGCCAGAGGCGCCGACCAGCGCCCCGGTCAAGACCGAAGCTCCGGCAGCAGCAGAGCCGAAGACGCTCAAATTGGGCGTTCTTGCGCCATTCACCGGCCCCAGCGCACGTGTGGGCGAGGAGTTTAAAGGCGCGGTGACGATGGCCTTTGACAAGATCAACTGGCAGGTCGGGGACTACAAGATCGAGCCGGTGTGGATCGACGGGGAATCTGACCCCGAGAAAGCCACCCGTGCCTATGAAGCGGCCATTACGCGAGATAAAATCCAGGTAGGCCTGCTGAACTGGGATGCCTCGGAGGTCATCTCGGTGATGGAGCTGGCGGCAAAATATAAAATCCCGCACTTCTTCGCCATGGGGACCAGCGAAGATATCGACAATCGCTGGAAATCGGATGAAAAATACGCCTATTGGATGGGCAAAGGCTGGCCAACCCCCTCAAAGCTGACCATTAACTATGTCACCACCCTGGAGGACGCCATCAGCCGCGGCCTCTGGGCGCCGGGAGAGAAAAAGGTCGTGCTGTATGGGAATGATGATGAATGGAGCCGCGGTTTTACCAAAGCCATCGGCGAACAGCTGGTTGCCGCGGGTTGGGAGATCGCAGGTGAGGAATATGTCCCGGTTGGCGAGACTGATTTCTACCCTATGCTGACCAAGATCAAGTCCCTGGATGTGCCGCTGATGGCTGGCACGATGGATGATGCGGCCGGTTTCCCGGCCATGATCAAACAAGCCAGGGAAGTAGGCATCGAGAGCCTGATCGTTGCGGATGGCCTGGGCTGGGTGGGCGAATGGTACAACATGACCGGCGACGCTTCAGATTACGTCATCGACCAGATCCCCGGTTGGACCACGCCCGAAGCGGTAGCTTTCAGGGACGAATTCACCAAGCGCTGGGGGATCGAGCCCAGCCCCTCTTCGGCTGGTCTGGCGTATGATGAAAGCCTCTTTTTTATCAAAGTGCTCCAGCAGGCTCTGGAAGAGAACGGTGAGCTGACCAGCGATTCGATCTTCAAGACCGGCAAAGATAAGATGTGGAACACCCAATTGACCTTGACCGATGGATTATTGATGAAGGAATACAAGTTCACCCCTGAGACGCTACCGGATATGGTTGTGGGGCAGGGCGCGTTCGTATTTCCTGTGATTCAATACTTCGGCGGTGTGGGCAAGACGATCTGGCCGGAGGAGATCAAAGAGCAGGATATGCAAGTGCCTCCCTATGCGAAATAAGATCGTCCATTGAGAAATGTTGTTACAGGTTGAGAGCGTCGTTAAGCGGTTCGGCGGGCTGATTGCCCTGGAACACGTCGATCTGCAGGTTGAGCAGGGTGAGATCGTGGGCGTTATTGGTCCCAATGGCGCTGGAAAGAGCACCCTGCTCAACGTGATTGCCGGCGTGCACAAGCCCACTTCGGGTAGTGTGCACTTTGCAGGACAGCTCATCTCCGGCCTGAACCCCGATAGGATCTGCCAGATGGGGATCGCGCGCACCTTCCAGATCCCGCATCCATTCAATCGCATGACTGCTTTCGAAAACGTGCTGGTGGCGGCCACTTTTGGCAGCCACCAGCACGGCAAGACCGCAGCCGCCCGGGCGCAGGAAATGCTCGATTTTGTCGCCTTCCCGGTCGATCATCAGACTGCCGCACACAGCTTGAACACTGCCCAGCTTCGACGCCTGGATCTGGCACGGGCCCTTTCAAGCCAGCCGAAATTACTCTTGCTGGACGAATCGGCAGCCGGGTTGACGCCCAATGAGCTCATCGAGCTCCAGCAGCTGGTGTTCAAGATCCGTGATCAGGGTACCACAATCCTGATCGTCGAGCATTTGATGCGCTTGATCATGCAGCTTTGCGATCGCATCATCGTGTTGCATTACGGCGTCAAGATTGCCGAAGGTACGCCTGCCGAAATCGTCAGCAACGAGAATGTCACCCAGGCCTACCTGGGTGAGAAATACTTGTTGTGAGGAGCGCCAGGTTTGCTCGAAGTTAACCACCTCCAGGCTGGTTATGGAAACCTGAACGTCTTGTGGGATGTCTCGCTGAACGTCCGGCAGGGCGAGTTTGTCGCCTTGATCGGCTCGAACGGTGCCGGGAAGACCACCACGTTGCGTGCGATATCGGGTGTGATCAGCCCGGCAGCCGGTGAAGTGCGCTTCATGAACCAGATGATTACCGGTATGGCGCCTCATCGCATCAGCCAGCAAGGGCTGAGCTATATCACCGAAGAGCTCAACCTGTTTGAAGGCATGACCGTCCAGGATAACCTGCTCCTGGGAGCCTACACGCGCAGGAATGGTCGCCAGGTACGTGCTTCTTTGGAGCAGGTTTTCGACCTGTTTCCAATTCTGAAAGAGCGCAGCGCGCAAATGGCCGGCACGCTCAGCGGCGGCGAGCGTCGTATGCTGGCAATCGGCCGTGGGCTGATGTCCGAGCCAGACCTGCTGATGGTTGACGAGCCGTCGCTTGGCTTAGCGCCAAAAATGGTCATGAACGTCTTCCAGGCGCTCAGGGCGCTGCACGAGCGCGGCGTTACCCTGCTGCTGGTAGAGCAAAACGTTCACAATACGCTACAAATTGCCGATAAAGCCTACGTCATGGAACAGGGGACGGTCGCCTTACAAGGATCCAGCGCCGGGCTGCTTGATAACGAGTATTTGAAAGAAACCTATTTGGGAAAAAGGTAGTCATCTCATGGATGTTACGGTGCTGCAAAGTTTGCTCTTGACCGGCTTGCTGCGCGGTGGCTTGTACGCGCTGATGGCTGTCGGGCTGGCGTTGGTTTTCGGCGTGATGAATATCTGCCATTTTGCCCATGGCGAGTATTATGTGTTGGGAGCGTACGCAGCCTTTTTCGGCTTCGTCACCCTGGGACTCAACCCGATACCGGCGATCCTGTTAGCGGCATTTTTAAGCTTCCTGGCGGGTGTTATCACCGATAAGCTGCTCTTCCATCCACTGCGTAAGCGCTCCAAAGGCGAGTGGGTGATGAACGCTTTTTTGCTCACTGCCGGGCTTTCGGTGGTGCTTCAAAATGTATACCGGGCGGTCTTTGGCATGCGCTACCGTGGCATTACCCAGTATTGGGATGCCTCGGTCGAGATCATGGGAATGTCGATTGCCGCCGACCGGATCATGGCGTTTGTCATCGCCCTGTCGGCGATCTTTGGGCTATGGGTTTTCTTGCAAAGGACCCGCACTGGTCGGGCGATCCGCGCGGTTTCGCAGGACGAGCGCGGCTCGATGCTGGTGGGGATCAACCTGGATCACATCCATACCCTGACCTTTGGACTGGGTAGCATGCTGGCCGGGCTGGGCGGCGCCAGCCTGCTCTCGCTTAGCCCAGCTTATCCATACGGTGGCAATAAGCCGCTGATCGCCTCCTGGTTTGTAGTGACGATTGCCGGGCTGGGCAACACTCAGGGAGCGATTGTGGCCGGGTTCATCGTGGGTCTGTTCGAGAGCTTCTCGTACTTCTATCTCGGCCAGGGCTGGCAGGAGGTCGCCAGCCTGTGCCTGTTGATCTTACTGCTGCTGTTCAAGCCGACCGGGCTGTTTGGCACGAATATCAAGAGCGTCTGGGAGAAATGAGGCCATGCAGAGCGCCGAGACGACGACCGGATCCCGAGCGAGCGGCTTGGCGCGGCTGGTTGAGCAGCTGGACCAATTGGGCTTATCGTTACCCATCCTGGCTTGCGTGGCGCTGCTGGCGTTAGCGCCGATCTTCGTCAGCGACGAATACATTCTGCGCCTGCTCATCGCCAGCCTGTATTTTGGCAGCCTGGCGATGTGTTTCGATTTCACCGGTGGGTATATCAATGCGGTCAACTTCGGCTTTGCGGGTTTTGTCGGGCTGGGCTCTTATGCCGCGGCTCTGGTGGCGATCCACACCGGCCTGGGCGCCTGGGCAGGCTTGCTGGCAGCCGCGCTGGCAACCGGGCTGGTCGGGTTCTTCACAGGCTTTCTCACCCTGCCGCTACGCGGCATATACGTCTCCCTGATGTCGTGGTTTGTGGGGATGACCCTGATGGCGCTGGCCACGGCGATGGTCCAGGTCACGCGCGGGGCGCGCGGGCTGATCGTTCCGCCGCTGTACTCGTCTATTACGACCGGCGGTTACTTATATATCTTGTTGGGGATGTCGCTGGTGGTCTACGTGTTGTTGCGCCTGGTCATTCGCTCACGCGCCGGGCTGGCTTTCCGTGCCATCGGGCAGAATTTTGACGCCGCTCAGGCCAGCGGTGTGAATCCAACCCGTTACAAGCTGATCAACTTTACGATATCCAGCGCGGCAGGCGGGCTGTTCGGTGGCTTTTATGCGCACTACGTGGGCATCGTTACGCCGGATATCATGAGCACTGGTTATACGCTGGAAGTGATGGCGCTGTCGTTCATCGGAGGCTCGGGGAGCTTGTTGGGCGGGGTGTTTGCCGCCTTCCTGCTCATCCCGCTATTTGATTCGCTCAAACGGCTGATGGAATATCGCTTGATCATCTATGGCATGCTATTGATCCTGGTGATGATTTTTTACCCTGCCGGATTGAGCGGCCTCTACCAGGTTTTGATACAGAAAATTAATCGTTGGAAAGGAAAAAAAATCAAATGATCCATGCGAACACGATGACCCACCAAGCCGTCCAATTCAGTGTGCTGACGGACTCACAGAAACAAGACCTCCATCTGGCAGCGTTGGAGGTGTTGCGGCGCACGGGTATCCGTTTCTATCACAGCGGCGCCCTGGAATTGCTGAAAAAATCCGGAGCCTTTATCTCCGATGGCAATCTGGTTAAATTCCCGGCGCGCCTGGTGGAGGCTGCTTTGGCTACCGCGCCCTGCCGCGTGTCGATGTGCGACCGGGATGGCAATCCCGCCATGCACCTGGAAGGCAACCGGGCCTCCTTTGGCACCGGCTCGGATTGTCTGAACCTGCTCGACCCGCGCACTGGTGAGCATCGCCTGTTCGTCGAAGCCGACCTGCTCGAGGCTTATCGCCTGTGCGACGCGCTGCCGAATATCTCCTTTGTGATGTCCATCGGCTTACCTTCGGATGTGGAACAGGCTTTGACCTATGATGTGCAAATGCTGCACATGCTGGAAAACACCGTCAAGCCAATCGTGTTCGTGACCAACGACCTGGCGAGTTGCCGGAGAGCCATCGACATGGCTGCGGTTGTGGCTGGCGGGTATGAGGCTTTGCGCGAGCACCAGCACATCCTGCTTTACTCTGAGCCCAGCTCTCCGCTCAAGCAGTCCGAGACGGCAGTGGACAAGCTGATCCTGATGGCCAAGACCGAGCTGCCGGTGGTGCACTCGCCCGGCCCGCAGATGGGGGCGGTGGCGCCGATTACCATGGCGGGTGGCTTGGTCATGTCGCTGGCGGAGATCCTCAGCAGCCTGGTGGTGCACCAGTTGACCCGACCGGGAGCACCGTTCGTCTTCGGCGCTGGCATCCATCACATGGATATGAGCGCCATGCAAATTTGCTATGCCTCGCCCGAGTTCCAGCTCACCAAGGCTGCTGTGGCCGAGCTGGGTCGCTGGTACGGCCTGCCCACCTGGGGCTACGCCGGCTGCTCGGACGCCAAGGTGATGGATGAGCAAGCCGCCGCCGAAGCGATGCTCTCGGTGATCATGGCGCAGCTTTCCGGAGGCAACCTGATCCATGATGTGGGTTACATGGAGAGCGGCCTGACCTGCTCTTATGAGATGATTGTCCTGACGGATGAGCTGATCGGAATGATCCACAACTTGATTAAAGGCATCGAGGTCAGCCCGGCTACGCTGCTGGTGGATGAAATCGACAAAGTCGGCCCCGGCGGCCATTATCTGGATGCAGATTCTACCCTCAAACGTTTCCGCGAATTCTGGAACCCCGGCCTGCTGGATCGCAAGACCCGACCGGTGTGGCTGAAAAAGGGCGGCACGTCGTTGAACCAGCGGCTGAACGCCAAAGTGCTCAGGATTCTTGCCGAGTACCAGCCTAAGCCCCTCGCACCAGAGAAGAGCCACAAGCTGCGCGAAATCCTGGCCTCGGCCAAGAAATAAGTTGCGCTCAATAAAAGCGCGCTGAGTGATAATCGAAGCGCGCTGATGGGGTAAACCGGCTGTTTGTGCGACAGCGTGTTGAGTGATAATCGAAGCATGCTGAGCTATGGTCGAAATGTACCAAAGGCGGAGACCACCTGGACGCCATCATCACGCAACTCAGGTCGCCGGATGATCACGCCTTCCGGCGGCCCGCATATAATCAACTCTGCGTATGATTTTATGGA
>MGNS01000001.1:830-7955 GCA_001795165.1 Chloroflexi bacterium RBG_16_57_11 | reverse complement strand
GTCGGAGAAAGATACCATGCTTTTCTATTCCAGGAGGCTATTCAGCCTCAAATTGCGCAACATTGCGCTGTAATACTAGAGGTGAAATTTTTTCGGTACAGTAACACCTCACGGAGGCGTCAACCCAGCCGATGGGAAACAGGTCTTTCCCAGCAGGGAAGCGCGCAGGACATCATAACTTTTTACCTCTCACAAGCCACAATACACGATCATAGGAGATCAAATAATGCACCAGAACTGCGATCCCCAGGATCCAGCTGGCAGTCGTGGCGCCTGCATCGTTGAGCGCCCAAACGGCGAAAGCGAAATAGGCCAACTCCAACACCAGGCGCAGGATCCCAGGCACGCGCACCGGGGCTCGGCCGGGGTCGTTATCCACACGGAACACGCCCCATAAGGCTGCCGCGATCAGCGGCACACCCAACATGAGGAACCAACGGGTCCAGCCCTCACCGGTATTCCAGCCCCAATAGCCCATGGCAACTAACGCCGCCAGCTCCAGGATAAATCGGAAGGCCAGGTTAATCGGGTTCGAAGCCATGCTCAGCCCTTCACATAGGAAAGCTTTTCGGCGATCAGCCCGCTGCGCAAGCGGTACACATCCACCCCGCGGATATGCCCGGACTGCCCTTGAGGATCGACCCACTCATAGCGCCAAAGCATGACGCAATGATCATCCAGGGCAAAGATCTCTTCGATGACAATATGAACTCGGCTGGAGCCACGAAAGAACTCCTCCCAGAACGCGCGTACCGCGGGTTGACCTTCAAATCGAGCCCCATCCGGTGAGGGATAGGTGTTCTCGAAGACACAATCCGGGGTCATGCAAAGCATCATGCCATCGACATCGGCCGCGTTCAAGGCATCGTTGAAACGACGGACCAGCTGGATGGGATCATCTTCAACAAAGTAGTAATTCATCTCACCAACTTAACGACTGCCAAGACAACGCCAGCACGCTCGACAGAGAATAACGAGGGGGATCCCGGATACAGGTCTTGATCCTTATTATGCCGACTGGACAGGATAACGTACGCCCCGGGGATCGACTCGGTCTCATCCAGCTTGCGATATTCATCGATTTTCAAATCTGGCCGGGCAAAATTGCTGACCAGCTGGTCGGTGCCCAGAACGATCACCCGGGATTCCGGCGGCGCAACCTGATTGACGTATTCGATCGCTGCGCGGTACGAGGTACCCCAATAATCCATCTCATAACTCCGGTAGGCCCCCTGGACGCCGCCTACCAGGCTGTTATAGTAAACGTACTGATAGGGATGAAGGTTAATTAACCAGTAAACGTTTGGCAACATCAAAAGCACTACCAATCCACCCGATAAAACCGGCTTCTTGATCCATTCGAATAGCCCCTGGAAGCCAATTGCTGCGAAGATAAACAGGGGAGGCGTGATGAATAAAAGATGGCGGAAATTATCATAGATCACCGGATGCACGATGACGATGGCAATCACCGGACCAACGAACCATACCGTAATCAGGACTACTTTCCTCCAGTCCAGCCTTCCCCGACGAAGCCAAAGGATAGAGGTTACGCATCCGGCTATGAACATCAGCATGGCAGTTTCGGTAAATTGAAGACTTAGCACGGTTGGAAGGTACCGGCGCGGTAATTCAGTGACTTCGTAATCGACCCCAGCGAACATCACTTTGCCTTCCCAGGGGAAGTCCAATGCTTTGGAGACGCTCTTGGAATACTGCTGAACCGGCGCCTTCCACAAGGCTGGCCAAAACAGGTAAGACACCAACAGGCCAACTCCGAAATAGGTTACCAGGGCAGGGAGTACCTTGCGACCTTTGCATAGCAATGCATCAGCACCCACAAGTATTCCAGATAATGGACCGGCTACCCGTATCGCTGTGGACAGCCCTAAAAACAGGCTGGCGGCCAGGACTTTTTTATCCCTGACATACACGCCAATCTGGCGGAGGAACGGCCGGACGTACTGCTGCCAGGACCAGGCAATCGTTCGTGGGAACATGCTGAAGACTGCCATGAGAACAACGAATACGAAGATTGTGGCAGACAAGACGATCAGGTATGGATACAGACTAACCGCTTTGGAGACGTAGGAATCAACCGGAATGGTCTGAGCATTGCGCGCCAATTGGGAGAACAGCCTGCCGAGTATCGCGGAAGACCCGGAAGTATACGCCAGGCGCACCAAACCAGCAATCCAATCTTTCAATGTCACATTGGCTATGGTCACAAGGGCCACAAACGCCAATGAAAGTAAGCCCAATAACGTAAACACCAGTTTCTTCCCCCTGCTGGCAAGGCTCCAATCCTCCTTGAGAGCAGAACTGGCAATTGATCGAAAAGATTTTGCCATCTTTTCCGTCGCAGGTGTGGGTTTAATCACCAGGGAGCCTGCCATTTCCAGCCCCATATCCACACTCGCCAGGAAAAAGGCCATGAAGGGGATATCTTTTGGATTGATGAACGCATGGCCCCATAACAAGGGCTGGGTGTTGAACATCAGAGTTGCGGCGAAAGCCGCCGGTTTGCCCACAAACCGCAGGCAGAGGCGATAGAGGAAAAACAGCCCCATCAAGAAAGCCAGGAAATGCATGAAATGCCAGGCTTCAATCGGCAACCAGTCCGGGCGAATCTGGTTGATGATCTTCGACCCAACCAGGGCTACCATCACATAGAAAGCGCCTTTCTCATCGCCCAGCCGCCTGTCTTCACCAGAATAGGCCGAGAGAGATTTATCCGCGTATCGCAGACGCAGGTGTTCGTCCTGCGACTGGCCGTAATCGACAACGACCAACGACCCGATGACTATATTGACCAGTATAAGAACGATGATGGGAAAATATTTATGGGAAAGGACGGCTCGAAGCCAGGTACGCAAACGATCTATTTTCATGCACCGCAGTCCAGAGCTTATGTGTTTTTGCCTGATAAGTATAACACTTCTGGAGGTGCCGATGCTTCCAACGCTCGAGCCACCTCATCAGTGGTTGGGGGCCGGGTGTTTTGGGCGATGGTATTGTAAATGTGGAGCTTTACGCTGGTATCAAAGTCCATGACGGTATTAACTATCCAGGAGAAATTTGGAACCGGTCTGGCGTAGGAGGACTTCGGGACGTATTTGGGTCAATGGGTTAAAATCTGCGACAGGAAAAGCTTTGTGCGATCTTCTTGAGGGTGGGAAAAAATCTGGATCGGCGAACCGCTTTCCACGATCAAACCCTGATCAAAAAAGACCATGCGGTTGGCGACCGCTTTTGCAAATCCCATCTCATGGGTCACAACCAGCATCGTCATGCCCGATTGCGCCAGGTTAGTCATCACATCCAGCACTTCTTTGATCATTTCGGGGTCGAGTGCGGAGGTGGGCTCGTCAAAGAGCATAATCTTGGGCTGCATGGCCAGGGCGCGTCCAATCGCGACGCGCTGCTGCTGGCCGCCGGAGAGCTGTGGTGGGTATTTATTGGCCTGCTCGGGGATACCGACGCGTACCAGGAGCTGTTTGGCAATTTCCTCGGCTTTGTCGCGTGGCCACTTGCGCACGCGAATCGGAGCCAACGTGATGTTATCCAGCACGGTCATATGTGGAAATAAGTTGAAGGACTGGAACACCATCCCGGTTTCCATGCGAATCTGTTCAATATTGCGCACATCGCGGGTCAGCTCGATGCCGTCAACGATGATCTGTCCTCGTTGGTGCTCCTCCAGGCGGTTGATTGTGCGGATGAAGGTGGACTTGCCCGAGCCGGATGGACCAAAGATAACGACGACTTCCCCTTTATGGACCTCCATATCGATGCCGCACAGCGCCTCGAAGTGACCAAACCACTTGTGCACATCGCGGCAGATGATGATCGGCTGATCTTCCGGGGATGAAGTAGCAGGGGTCGGGTCCATGAGGCGCTCCTGGTTCGGGGAAATTAGAGCTATTTTATCATAGCCTGGATTTATCACCGGTTCAGTGTGCTGGCGATTAATATTCCATCCGCCCAGTAAAAGCCGGTATCCCCAGCAGGGAGTAGATCATAGGTGGCATAGCCGGTATAGGTATTCGACTCAACAGCAACAATACGAGAACCATCCAATAGATCGCCAAGGCGCAGAGTCCCAATCAAGCGACCTTGTACCGTTGGGTGACCAGGGGAGATCCTTAGCTGGCGACCATCCTCCAGCATGAGGTGAACCACCTGGTGATTGGTTGGCACGACCGTCTTGCCAACCTTGAGCAGCGTTGTGGCTGTCCGTAAACCCCTTCGGTCCAGCGTCCAGACTTGCATCCCCGGGTACAGGCTTTCCACCGGGATAGGGCCGGTAGGTGTATCGATCAGCGTTCCTTGCGCCAGGCAGATCGGACACGTGGCGATGATCGGTTCCCTTTGCTGTACTGTAATCGCTCCCTGGCCGTCTATCATGCCGCTGATCAGCTCACCGTTTCCTTCTCCTTTGGCGGATTGAAGCTGGAACCGGTAACTTGCTTGATCCAAGGTGAACTGTACAGCCGCAAGCTTTTTGTGTTCCTGATAGATGCGCAGCACCTGCTCATCGGTGAAACTTGTAACCCCCTTAAGGTTATTGTGTTCCAGGATAGCGTTGAATTCTTCGGCGTTAGCCTGGAGCTCGGGAAAGCGCTGTTTCGCAAGCTCGAGCTCATCCATACGGGCCACCGGATAATAATCCGGATCGCAGAAAAATAAATCGGGGAACTGTGCCAGGATTCGATATTTTAGCTCTGTCGGACCCAGGCCGCCAGCTATCGCAGGGATCGGAGTCAGCGTCGGAGGGACCTCCGTGGGTGGCGGTGTATAATCCAGCGGTGGTTGGGTCACGATAAACGGCTCTACCGTACCCACCGAAGCCGATCCTGAAACTGCCGTGCTGACCACCGGCGTAATCTCAACACTGGATGGCGCTACACTCAGGGTGGGCAGACCAGATGAGACCGGGCTGCACGCGGCCAATACGAACGCGAAGACCAGTATAGGGCAATAAGATAGGCGGGGAATCATGTGACCTCCAAATCGGATAGGTTATATCTTAGACGCCCGTATCCGATTAAAAGTTTCAGGAGTTCGTCAACGGATGGTCTACCGGCCGAAGTCGGCAAATTCTGCGCCGGTTAATTCTGCGAGTGCCTCTACCGGGAGGCGGATATCCAGCCCGCGTTGTCCACCGGAGATGTAAATCTCATCATACAGGATGGCAGTCTCATCGATCACCACCTGGAAGCCCTTATTGAGCAACGCCAGAGGGGAGATGCCGCCGGCTTGCAACCCGGTCAGACGCTCGGCTTCCCTTTCAGTGGGCAAGATCAGTTTCTTCTCACCTAACGCCCTGGCCAGAGCCTTCAGATCCACCTCGAAAGGGCCTGGTATGAGCGCCAGGATCGGCTTGCCCTTGCCTTCCCGAACCACAACAATGGTCTTGAACACTTGCTCCGGTGGCACACCCATCAGGAGTGCAGCATCGACCGCGCCGAGCTTTTCGGCGGGCAGCTCATAGGCGATGTATGGAATGCCGCGCGAGTCGAGCAAGCGAGTGACATTATTGGGTTTCATAGGTTTTCAGCTATTTTTCAGCAGGGTAAGCGTAAACACCGCCCCACCCTGTGGATGATTGGCAACGGTCAGAGTTCCACCATGGGCTTCAGACAGCTGGCGGGCGATTGCCAGCCCCAGCCCGCTGCCGCCCTCTGACCGGCTACGCGAGCGGTCGGCGCGGTAAAAACGCTCAAAGACATGGGGGAGAGCGTCCGGCGAGATGCCAGGTCCGCTGTCGTGTACGGAAATCCACACCTCTTGGTGACCGAGACCGGCGGTCTCGGCTCCAGCGGGAGAGCCCGGCGAGATGCGCACGGTGATCTGCCCACCTTCAGGGGTGTGGCGGAGGGCGTTCGAGAGCAGATTGGCGAGGATTTGCTCGATCCGTTGGGAATCAGCATACAGGTTGAATGAATTGGAAGCTTCGAAAGGTTCGAGCCGGAGCGAGATATTTCGATTGGCAGCATGCAATTGAAAGCGCTCAACAACACGATGAAGCAGGTCGGGCAAATCCGTTAGCGTGCGCTCCAGGGTAAGCTGACCAGCGTCGGCCAGCGCCAGGATTCGCAGGTCGTCCACCAAACGTGTGAGCAGGAGATTTTGCTCCATCACAGGTGCGAGGTTACTCGGTGTGAGTGGATAGACGCCATCCTGAAAGGCCTCCAGATTGGCGCGCTGAACCGCCAGCGGCGTTCGAAGCTCATGGGCAATATCGGCGGTAAGCGCGCGGCGGCTCTCTTCGGCTTGTTGGAGTGAACCCGCCATGCGATTGAAGGCCTGGGCTAGCTCCGCCAGCTCGTCCTTACCGCTGACTCGAACGCGTTGAGAGAGGTCACGCTCTCCCAGGCGACGAGCGGCCTGGGTAAGCTCTCGCACCGGGCGCATCAGGTTATAGGATAGCAACAGAGCTAACAGCAGGGATAGTCCGCCGGCAATTAATCCGGCGCTGATGGCCGCGCCTGTCAGGCGGCTGAGCAGGAAAGTTTGGTCGGCGGCGTTGAAAGTCATGCCACCCTCCCAGGTCAGGTAGCCAACCGTTCGTCCATTCACCTCCAGGGGGATCGCGGCTTCTAGCTCCGCAGCGCTTAGAGATCCGGCCGGGCTGGCATCCGTATCGGCGACTACTAAGCCCTGGGCGTCCGCCAGGCGCATGCGCTGGCCCATCATCATCCCCTGGCCCTGACCGTGCATCATACCCAGGCCTTGTCCCTGGCCGCGGCCCACCCCGCCAAGCACACCTTCCACACCTTGCCAGGAGCCATACTCGGCGTAATAATCCTGCAAATCGGCGACTAACTCATCACTCCCGATCATGCCGCCGCGATACATGAACGTCCTGACGGTTCTGGCAACACCCTGGCGAGCAAAGAATACAACCCCAATGATAGAGACCAGGACAACGAGGGTGAAGGAGATAAGCAACCGGGCGCGCATGGATTTTATATAGACTTCTGCTCAGGAGCGAGTGAAGCGATAGCCGATCCCAAAGACAGTCTCGATATACTGCGGGTTTTTCGGGTCCGGCTCGATCTTGGCGCGCAGGTTCTTGATATTGGCGTCAATGGTGCGCTCGTAACCTTCGTATGCCGCTCC
>MGNS01000001.1:0-814 GCA_001795165.1 Chloroflexi bacterium RBG_16_57_11 | reverse complement strand
AGCTGCAAGCGGGAGAACGCCCTTCCAGGCGGGGAGGCCAGAGTAACCAACAAGCTAAATTCGGTGGGGGTTAATTCCAACGGCTGACCGTCTCGCTGCGCGGTGTGCCCATCCGGGTCAATTTCCAGACCAGCGAGGCGTAACACATGTGTGGTGACCGGGGTTGCGTCGCTACGGCGAAGTAAAGCACGCACGCGGGCCACCACAACACGCGGCGAGAATGGCTTGGGAATATAATCATCGGCGCCCAGCTCCAGGCCGATTAGCTGGTCGGTCTCCTCAACGCGGGCTGTTAACATAATAATCGGTGTGGTACCCTTGCGGCGAATCTCGCGGGCGACATCCAGTCCATCCATGCCGGGCAGGTTGAGGTCGAGAATGACCAGGTCCGGGCGTTTGTTTTCCCAGGTGGTCAGCCCGGAATCGCCGCGCCCGGAACTCAGAACGCTAAAGCCTGCTTGCTCCAGGTAGGATCGTAACACTTTGACCAGTTCAGGTTCATCTTCGATAATCAGGATGGTAGACATAAATTTATCGTTCGTTATTAACCGCCGGCGTTATTCTTTTACTTGTTCACATAAATCAATTTTACTACGATCAATCACATAATATTGCTTACCGATTCCAGCATCGCAAACCTGGTGGAGCATAAGATGGGAACATATATCCTTGTGCCTCCCGGTCTGATACATACAAAGAAAAATCCAGACAAGATCGACCTTCTGTCTTATGCAATCCTGATCTGAGTAAATGGTGAACGTTCCAAAATTGGTAAGGCAGGACAAACCGACAATATCAGTGGATTGAAGCCGGA